>JBGUOI010000030.1:0-6627 GCA_045118075.1 Porcincola sp.
CCCTCTCCGCCGACGCCCGCAAGGCGCTGGCGGACAAGGAGAACGCCGTCAAGGCCGAGCTCAACGCCCTGAGAAAGGCGAACGGCAAAGCGGCGGTCTGAAAAGTAGTGTAAAGAGTGGAGAGTGAAGTGTGGAGTTGCGCTCTCCGCATTCCACTCTTTGCGCACCGTGCTTGTGAGGTATATTATGTGCGATCGATCAGAAGCTATCCAGATCCTGAAGCGTGCATATCAGGGAACAGCAATGCTGTTCCCTGTCTCCTCTGCATACCTTTACGGATCATATGCCCGGGGGGATCATACGCCGGATTCTGATGTCGATATCATGATCGTGTCGCCTCTGACTCCGGACCGGCTGCATGATTATCGCAGGGAAATTGCGCATATTTCAAGCAAATTGTCACTGGACCACGATGTCACTGTGTCTTTGACCGTCCGGTCTGAATCCCAGTTCCGCCCGCAGCAGGTCCCCTACTACAGGAATGTGCTGCGCGACGGCATCCGGTACCCGGAGGCTGATGCGTCATGACAGAAGACGATAAAAGGGCATTATCGGAATCGCGTCTGGAAAAAGCGCAGCAGATGCTGGTCTCTGCGAAACTGCTTCTGGAGCATGGGGATTACGCCAGCGCCTGCAACCGGGCTTATTATTCGGTTTTTCATGCCATGCGGGCATTGATGGCGTTGACGAGCATAAGCACAGCCATCTGATAGCGGAGTTCCGGAAGCGCTATATCAAGACAGGGCTCCTTGAGCGGTCACAATCCGATATCGTGGGCAGCGCGTTTGAAGTGAGAAATTCCAGTGATTATGAAGATTTCTGGATCATTTCAAAAACTGACGCAATAGAGCAGGCAGATAACGCTGAGGTCTTTTTGAAAGCGATCAGGGGATACCTGAAAACCCCCGAAAGGAAATGACATGAAATTATCCGCAGTCCTCTTTGACATGGACGGCCTGCTTACAGACAGTGAGGGCTATGGCCACGAGGTGCTGAAGGCGGCTGGCCGGCAGCTCGGTTTCGAGCTGTCCGACCAGCTGCTTTATGATATGATCGGCGTGAACGATAAAAAGTGCGTTGAGATCCTCAATTCAAATTATCCCGGCCTGGACGGCGCGAAGGTGCTGGACATGTACCGCCGGGCCATGTTTGACGCGTCGGTGCGCGGGCTGGTGCCCCTGAAGCCCGGTGTGCGCGAGCTGCTGGACGCGCTGGACGCCCACGGCATCGCGCGGGCGGTAGTGACCAGCAACGACCGCTTCCTGGTGGAGAAATATCTGGATGGCAGCGGCATCCTGCACCGCTTCGGCGCGGTGGTGTGCGGGGATATGATCGCCCGCTCCAAGCCGGAGCCGGATATCTACCTGGCGGCGGCGGAGGCGCTGAGGATGAGGCCGGAGAACTGCCTCGTGCTGGAGGATTCCCCCAACGGCCTGAAGGCAGGCCGCGCCGCGGGCATGCGCACCTGCATGGTGCCGGACCGCATCCCCTATACCGATGCGCTGCAGCCCTATGTGGATGACGTGCGGGCGAGCCTGCTGGAGGTCATCCCCATGATTGCGCCATGGCTGAGCTGATCCTGTGCGTGGGCCGGCTCAAGGAAGCCTACTGGCGCGACGCCTGCGCCGAGTACCTGAAGCGCCTGACCCGGTACGGCAGGCCCGAGCTCATCGAGGTGGATGACCTGCCCGAGCCGGAGCATGCCTCCGATGCCGACCGGCAGCGGATCATGCAGAAGGAGGGCGAGGCGCTGCTTAAACGCCTCCGCCCGACGGACCATGTGGTCGCCCTGTGCATCGACGCGCCGCAGCTGACCAGCGAGGGGCTGGCGGAGCTGCTGAAGGATCGCGACCAGCGCGGCGGGCGCACCGTGTTCGTCATCGGCGGCTCGCTGGGCTTGTCCGGCGAGGTGATCGCCCGGGCCGACCGCCGTCTGTCCATGTCCAAAATGACCTTCCCGCACCAGCTGGCGCGGGTCATGCTGCTGGAGCAGCTCTACCGCGCCCGGAAGATCCTGGCGGGGGAGAGGTACCATAAATAACAGCGGGGCTGTCGTTATGCGGCAGTCCCTTTTTTATTGCCATTTCAACCGGAAATGGAAATAGTATCAAAGCCAGGAATAACGGCGGGACTGACGATTTCTAGCAATACTGCTCACTGTGCGGTAACGATGGAGCCTAAGCACGGCGAAAACTGCACCATGACGATACGGCTTCAGAAAATCACGCCCAATGGATGGTCTACCGTCAAAACGTGGTATAGGAGCGGGACAAAAATACGATTGGTCGAGAATACGTCGGTTGGTGTTGGCATATATCGCATTTACGCAACAGGTTACGCCGGAGATGAATATGTGTCTATCGTTTCAAACACAGTGACAAGAGTTTAACTACGGGAAGGCATGAAAAAGTCCCTGTAAAACGAGCTTGGCCGCTGCCATCTGAGAAGATGGATGTTCTACAAGGACAGTATTATAAATACTATGCTTTCTCCGTCCTGTAAAGCATTTGGCGGAGGAAAACTTATGGAAGAGCTCATACGACAGGAATTATCATCATATTCCCGGCTTGATGCCGAAAGAATGATTCTCGCGCACAAATTGGTCAATGATCCCGCAGCGGATACTAAAGAACAATATGACACGGTGATAAAGAGAATCAATACACTGAACGCCTGGTTACGCTTGCTGACATATGACGAGCGCTTCGTAGTTGAAAAACATCTCATTGATGGTCTGGATTGGCCACGTATCGCCTCTTTGTATGAAAGAAACTGGCCCGGTGGTTTCAGCCGTACAGAAAGGACGCTGATCAAGTATCAAGCAAGGGCTATAAAGAAGATTGCAAGCTTCATGAATCATCAATGATTATATACTGGAAAGAACCGTGATAATGCGGCTCTTTCTTTATTTTGTAAAAAATCATTTTGTAAAAAATCCATATATTCATAAAAAATTGGAGAAAAAATGGTATAATCAATTTGCTGCTTGATGACCACAACAAGCATTAACAGTATTGGCATCTCTTGTCAAGGATGGAAAGGATGATATGATGACTCTTACAATGAAACGAAGAATTATAACTATTCTACTTGGCTTCTGTTTTATCGGAATTGCTGCCAGAGCGGATCAGGATGTTATTATACAGCCTGAAAAGAATGATTTAAAGGAATCATATCTTCATGAGATGGCCGCACAATTTTTTTCCGAGAAATGCGGGATAGACATGGCACTGATGAAAAATGCTCATATGCTCATTAGGCTATGGCAACCTGACCGTATTCCAAAGGATGAGAAGGAAAACTGGCCGCAGTGGCAGATTATTGTACAGACTTTCCCTGGACAGAACCAACAGCATGAGGGTGGGCATGTAATGAATCTGACACGAAATGGTGAACTGATATCTTGGTCTGCTCATGGGGAAGAATACTATGAAAAGAATCCTGATATTGTTCAAATGGGATCCCTTGCTGAACCGTTAAAAACCGATGCCTCTGCAGACGATATCATTTCTCATGCAAAGGAAGACTTAATTGAACTGTACCATAAAAATCCGAGCGAGTATTCTTTCAATGCATTCTTTTTATATGAGGATCATTTTAACTGGGGCAAGATTCCAGTTTGGGTTGTTTATGTTTATGAAGACAATGAGTTAAGATGGAAAGGCGTATATAGTTACAATGGATCCTATATGGATCTGGTGCCTGCAAATCAAGACTTTTATTGCTATCAAACACCAGGCGAGAACTTTTTTGAAGCATATTATCCAGATTCGTGGTATAAAGAAACATTGAAAGCATTTTGTATAATGGAAGGCAGGTCTTCTCAGAGAGAAACACAAGATACAATCCGTAGGTGGACTGCTGATTACACACAATGGAAAAAGACACATCCCTATACTGATGAAGGAAGCTTAATAGAGATGGTAATGAGGTCATTTCCAAAATAATAGACGGCTCCTTTGTAAAGAAGCCGTCCAAAGTGTTTTTGTTAGCCATTTGGATATGCGGCACCCATAATGGACAAAATATTATAGGTATCGTGACCAGTGGCTGTTTTGCGATAGCTCCGGTAGGCCCAAAGCTTTGCTTTGGTTTGAGTGGCGGCCAAACCATCATCTGTCAGACCGTAGAAATTCTGGAATGCTTTTAGAGCGGTTAGTGTTTTAGATCTATAGATTCCATCGCAATCATTAATGGAATTAAGGTAACCGTGGTTATACAGAATCAGTTGCATGTTATAGACGCCAATGCCAGTACTGCCGTACTTTAGCGTGTCGCCGCCAAATGCGAGTATACTGCTCGCTGGACGAACAGAAGAGAACTCACTCAGTATTGCTTAATTTATGCATGTGCAGGATACAATTGCTCGTTTTTGAAAATTTATCAAAGGATAGGAGAAAGGACTTGTTTTCATGAAGCGTTCTTTGCTTTTCTTTGCCGTATTAGCGCTCATTGTAATGCAAATTATAACAGTATTGGCGGAAGACCCGATAGTCTCCTTTGGTTATGATACGTTTATCAAAGAATATGGCGAACCGGGCTTTTTATGGGACAATGATACATGGAAGCAATTTGCGGATGGGCTCAGAGTGTGCGGCACGCTGTCTAATGCGCCGGAATATCTGCAATACATTGCGCTCCATGAGTATGAAATGCCAGCTCATGTTGATACGGAAAGCTATCGCACACTCTCGGCAGCCGGGGCAATAGAATGCGCTCAACAGGAATGCAAGCGGCAAGGAATTCGGTGGGAGAATTTGCGCGCTTATGTGATTGGGCTGAAGACTGTTATGGAGCAACGAGCGCTTTGGAAAGTAACGCTGTATGACGAACACACGAGGTATACGATTTGTATGGCTGCTGACGGAGGCTTCATTGAGCCTTTAACCAAAGCTGATGAGCAAACCCCATGGTATTCATCATTTGTTTTATCTGAAGTGCTACAGTATAACGACTTGGCAAATGCCGCACTCGATGCACGTGTTTTGCCACGGGAGATGGAGAGGCAGATCGAAAATGAATTGAAGTCTTCTACATTGGTATCTTTGATTCTGTCTGATTTGCATGAGTATGGATTGCCGCCGAGTGTCATGCCTTTGGTGTATCCGGACCGGCTGGATGTGGAGGCACGCCTTAATCCGAGTGGTGCAGCAGATTCTTATCGGATATGGCCGGCTAAAGCACTCATGCACATTGATCTTGTAAATCGGATTCACGATTATATTGAGAGGCGCATCTGGAATGAGGAGGCGGCCTTTCAGCTTTATGATCCGGGTGTCTGCTATCTGTGTGTCCCCGGCGTAGGAGAACTTGATGATAAATATGTACGCGAATATGCAGAGCAATATGGTCTGAACAATCGTCTTGGCAAAATAATATATTATTCAGCGTGTTGTTTTGCAGACGTATACAATATCAATACGCAGGAGCGGTATGATAAGGTTTGGGTACTTCATGTGCGATATCAAAATGAAAGAGATACGATATACGTTATAAATATGGACGCAAAATCAGGACAAACAATAGAAGAAGTGATTGGCTCCTGTGATGGCAGTGTAGGCTGATAGAGCCTTATAGTCAATAAAAAAGAGCTGATGCTCTTAGATTCAGCATCAGCTCTTCTATACTTAATCATCTGCGCTGTTCCATAAATCATGACTGCCATTACATGTCCAAATGCCGTAATACGATCCGCCATCATTGATTGCAATACCGCAAGAACTGCAAGCATAAGCACTAAAAGAATATGAAATTGATGAACCACCTGTTACTTTGAAATGTAAAATGTTCTTTATGTCGATTCGGCAGCTCAGTTCTGTGATATAATACTTTTGTTACGGGTATGATTATTGTATTTGGCGAGGAGGTTTGTATGAAACGCATAGTTGTGTGTTTAATGCTTCTCTGTTGTCTGACTGGTACTAGCTTTGCGCAGAACCGCTGGATAAAATATTGGCTTCCGGGAAAGTACCGAATTGAGCTGACTGAAGAAGAAAAAGAACAATACAAGGATCTGTATCATCAAATGGATGAGAATACTGCGGATTCATCGTTGAGACAGTATAGCGAGCCATACTCATTCGAAAAGCAGTATAACGATTACCTCGGTATTTCTTTTGTGCCTGAGAAAGAATATGATGACGTTGGGCGATACACATGGGCATTAGGACTTCCTGATGAACATTCAATTTCAATGATAGATGCCTATATGATTGCCTGCAAAGCTTTGTCTGAACAGATTCATCTTGATGATTCTGTTCTCGTTAATTGCTTTCCTTGGTTTACTTATGAAGTATCATACGAACAGCCATGCTGGATAATCAATTTTCTGGATTGCAGAGAAGGAACGTCTGTACCACTTCCGTACGTCGTAATGATATATGCATATGATGGCAGCATTGGAGGATATGATATAATAGAACGGAGTAATGGTTAAAACAGGGGCTGTTGCAGAAGCACAAGAATCTGCAGCAGCCCTTTTCCTATGTTTGACTGTAGCGACAAAGCCCAAAGGCACCCGAAATAGCCGAACACAAACCAGAGCCATGCGCCGGATGCTTCCGGCTGGCCCTGGTTTTCTGCTTTTGATTTACGGATTTTCAGGAAATTCAGAAACTCAGCAGGGAT
>JBGUOI010000031.1:0-30401 GCA_045118075.1 Porcincola sp.
CACCCTTGCTGTTCAGCTATGTACTTCGTCGTTGCCTACGCGTACTCGGGACTTTCACCCGTTAGAGCGCGCCCATGGCGCGCAAACCAAAAATACCCGCCGCGGCGCTGTGCCGGGCGGGTATCGTTTTTTCATGCTGTAATAAAAGATCAGCTTCTTCTTAAGAAATCCGGAATCTGGATATCCTTTTCCTGAACCTTGCTCTCCGGAGCACGCAGTCTTGAGTCGGAGGAAGGAGTGTAGCTCCTGGCCGGCGCGGGTGCCGGTTCGGGAGAACTCTTCTGGAATGTAAATCCGCTGCCCGTGCTGCTCTCGCTTCTGGGATACCTGTAATCAGGCGCCTGGACACGGCCGCGCACCGGCATCTTGTTCTTGTCATTCTTGTTCATATCTTCAAGACCCGTAGCGATCACCGTGATGCTCGCCTCATCGGCATAGGTATCGTCATACATGGCACCGAAGATAATGTTGGCGTTCTCTCCTGCCATCTCCTGTACATAGCTGGCGGCGTCGTTCGCATCCATCAGGGAGATGTCGCCGGAGATATTGATGATCACATGGGACGCGCCTTCGATGGTCGTCTCCAGCAGCGGGCTGGCCACTGCCTGCTTGACAGCCTCGAGAGCCTTGTCGTCGCCCTTTGCCTGGCCGATTCCGATATGCGCGATACCTTTGTCCTTCATGACCGTCTGGACATCGGCAAAGTCAAGGTTGATCAGAGCCGGCAGGTTGATCAGATCAGTAATGCCCTGGACAGCCTGCTGCAGGACTTCGTCCGCACGTTTTAAAGCTTCGGGCATGGTGGTCCTGCGGTCAACGATCTCGAGCAGTTTATCGTTCGGGATCACGATCAGCGTGTCCACATTCTCTTTAAGGCGTTCAATGCCCGAGAGGGCATTGGCCATTCTGACTCTCGCTTCAAAGCGGAAAGGCTTTGTCACGACGCCGACGGTCAGGATTCCCATCTCCTTGGCAATACCTGCAACGACCGGAGCAGCACCCGTACCGGTTCCGCCGCCCATACCGCAGGTGACGAAAACCATATCCGCCCCCTGGATAGCCTGTCTGATCTCTTCAGAGCTCTCCTCAGCGGACTGCTGACCGATCTCAGGTTTGGCACCCGCGCCGAGTCCCTTGGTCACCTTTTCTCCGATCTGGATCGTTAAAGGTGCCTTGCACATGGCAAGCGCCTGCTTATCTGTATTGATTCCGATAAATTCAACACCGCCGATGGTATCTTCCACCATACGGTTTACAGCGTTGTTTCCGGCTCCGCCGATCCCGACTACGATGATTCTTGCGGCCGATTCGGTTTCATTCGACATGATCTCTAACACGGTGTATCCTCCTTAAGTACAGTCCTTTTGAACGAAAGCACATACTAACTTATTATTCTATAGGCAAACTCCCGAAGAATCAAGCTTTTTTTTCAATAGCCCACCGGCCAGCCGGTCTGCGGGTCGATCTCGTTCATGTAAGCATCGATTACATGTCCGGCTTCGTTCAGATAGCAGCCGTCGATCGGATTTCCGTAAGCGTCCAGAACCTGCCCGTTGATCACGCGCGCATCGTTTCTGAGTGTTCCGGAAGAGTCAAAGACCTGGAAGCCTTCCACGCCGACTACCTCACCGGTCTTGTTTTCATCTTCATTCCCGTTTTCATTGGCAGCTTCGCTTTCCGGAGTATCCGCACCCGTCTGCTCCTGCCCTGTCTGAGCGGGCTGCTCCGATCCGCTGCCCTCCGGATTTGCTTCGGACTGTGCAGGCGCTGTCGTTTCAGGCTCGTTTGACTGGAATACGATGTCATCATTCTTACCGGTAAACGAAGACATGACCAATGTTCCGCTCTTGCCGCGGACCTCATCATAGACATAGGACAGGTATGCGATCTTCTCTTCCAGATATTCGTTCTGGCCAAGGTCGACATCAAGTCCCGCGCTGGTGAGTTTGATATTATTATTTTCGTCAAAGGTAATACTGTCTACGATGATCGGAGATTCGTCTACCAGTGCTGCCACGCTAAGCATCGTGCTCAGCTGCGACGCATTGACCGCCGGCAGCTTCTGGTTGATCACAGGCTCTTCGATCGTCATCCCGTAGATCATCGGCACATCCTCGTCCATCTGGCCCGACGCTTTAAGTACATAACCGCTGTTGTCGAAATAATAGTATGTGCCTGTATAGAGGATACCGGCCACGACCTTCTTTTCAGCGACGATGATCCTGACTTTTCCCGGTGCGCGAAGTTTCGCCTGTACGCTGCTCAGGTAAGGCGTCTTCGGCTCCTCACGGGCCGTATGATATTTCCAGGTGAACAGCAGGGAGTTTCTCATAGCCGGAGAATCGATCAGTGCGGAGACGATCTGCTGCGGAGTATATACTTCATTTCCCTCCACTTCCACCTGCCTGATCCTGAAGCCTGCAACGATCACAAGGATGACCGCAAACGCTACTGCGAGGGTCACCAGCATGATACGGATCTGCGGTCTTCGTCTTCGTCTTCTTCGCATTTGCGCTCCCCTCCGTTTCCCATTAACATCAGATGAACTGACTTTTTTCTCAATCTTTAAGCTGGCCTACCAGTGCCTTGAAGATCCTGCCCCTGACCTCGTAGTTGGGGAACATTCCCCAGCTTGCGCAGGCCGGCGAAAGAAGCACCGCATCTCCCGGGCGGGCTCTTTCCACACAGATCTCAAAAGCCTCTTCGAAAGTATCCGCCAGGATGATATTGTTAAATCCGCACCGCTTGGCCGCAGCGGCTATTTTTTCTTTTGTCTGACCGACAAGCACCAGATACCGTACTTTTCCGTTAAAGCTCCGGATCCATTCATCATAGTCGGAGTCCTTGTCATAGCCGCCCCCGATCAGGACAGTCGGCCGGTCCATGGCCTGTATTCCCTTAATGGCGGCATCCGGGTTTGTCCCTTTAGAGTCATTGTAATAAACGACGCCTCTTTTTTCCGCCACATATTCGATCCGATGCTCCACCGCCGTAAACGAGCGAAGTACGGAACGGATCTCATCGATCGGCACGCCGACCGCACCGGTCATGGCGACAGCAGTCATCACATTTTCAAAATTATGCCTGCCGGGAAGAAGAAGCTCCTTGAGCCTGATCACTTCGGTCTCCTCCCCGTCTTTCCTCCAGAAGATCTTATCTCCGCGGATGAAAAGGCCTTCGTCCAGTTCGTTAAGCGAGCTGAAAAAGATCACCTTAGCTTTTACTTCCGGTGCGAAAGTGCGAAGCACCGGGTCCTCATAGTTCAGCACGCAGAAGTCTTCCGGTGTCTGGTTCCGGCAGATCTGTTCCTTGACCCTGATATATTCCTCCAGCGTATGATGCCGGTTGAGATGATCCGGTGTGATATTGGTAATGGCACTCACTTTCGGGTGGAAAGTATCGATCGTTTCGAGCTGGAAGCTGCTGATCTCGGCCACGACCGCTGAATCCGGCGTAGTATCCAGTGCTGCCCCGGTATAGGCAGTCCCGATATTACCGACCACGAATACCCGGTCGATCAAAGGAGCTGTCCCCCTCGCCGCATGGTAGCGCATAATCTCACCGACCAGGGTCGTCGTTGTTGTTTTCCCGTTCGTGCCGGTGATCGCCAGGATCATGCCGCTGCCGCACTGATAAGCCAGTTCCACCTCTCCCCAGATCGGGATCCCCGCCTCGCGGATCATGTCCACCTGCGGGATATCACAGGGAACACCGGGTGAAAGGACCGCCATGTCCACACCGTTAAGGACGTCCTGCGTCAGCTCTCCGATCACGACGATGGCTTTTGTCCCTTCCTGGAACTTGGCGAGCACGTCTTTCTCCGTAAGTTTACCGTTTCCCTCATAGACGACAGGAATCGCACCGACCTGTTCGAGGAGCTTTGCCGAGCCGATTCCGCTGATGCCCGCCCCGTAGACCAGTACACGTTTTCCTTTCAGATCCATTACGGTTTGATCCTCCTGTTCTGTTACGATTTATTTTTGCATATATCACATGGCAGCCCATGAGATCACACTCATAAAGAGGGTGATCAGGGCAAAGAGAACCACGATTCTCGTCTCTGACCATTTAAAGCCTGTCCAGCCGCCCAGTTCAAGGTGATGGTGGAAAGGAGACATCTTAAAGATACGCTTTCCGCCTGTTTTTTTAAAGTAGGTCACCTGAATGATCACCGATAAAACTTCGATCAGGTAGATCACTCCGAACAGCAGGATAAAAAGCGGCATCTGAAGCAGATAGGCACACGACGCCACAAAGCCGCCCAGTGCCAGTGAACCTGTATCTCCCATAAATACCCTGGCCGGATATGCGTTGTGGATCAGGAAGCCTGCCAGTGCTCCGATCATGCCTGCGCAGGCAGGTTCAAGCCCTCCGCCGAGTCTGGCTGAAGCCGCAAAGATAAACCCGGCAGCAACCATCGTCACCGTCGAAGCAAGTCCGTCCAGACCGTCGGTAAAGTTGACCCCGTTGACCGTTCCGATAATGGCGAAGAATGCCAGCGGCGTCGCTGCGATCCTTACCGCCAGGCCTGCAAGTTTTTTCCCTCCGGTAAACGGCAGGATCACTTCCAGGCACTCCGGTCTCATTATCCACAGGTAAACCACGAATACAGCTGTCAGCGCGATCATCCCGACCATCTTCTGACGGGGCATAAGCCCGTCTGACCGCTTCAGCACGACCTTAAGGTAATCATCGATAAACCCGATGATTCCGAAGCCCAGTGTCATAAACAGCACCGGTACTGTCTGCGGGTATTTCGCGATCACGAACAGCTGTGATACCAGGAACGCGCAAAGAATCATGATTCCGCCCATCGTGGGCGTCCCGGCTTTCTCCAGGTGTGACTTGACGCCTTCCTGACGCTCTGTCTGCCGCACTTTCAGCTTTCTCAGGTAATTGATCAGAAACGGCGCAATGACCAGACAGATGGCAAAGCCCGAGAACAGACATAACATGGTGATGGTATTCATAGATTAGGCCCCCATTCCGGTGCCCGTCAGGGCTCCTGCGACAGGGCGTCTTCCCCGGCAAGATCCTCATCGGTCACACCGGCCCAGGTCGTCGTATCATCTCCGGTATCCGAAGCTTCGGGAGGAGATGCGATATCCGGATTGTCCGCTACCGGATCGGGCCTGGTACCCTGTTCATATAATTTTACTTCGATCATATTGAGATAGCCGTCGATCACCATGCCCTCAGCCGTCATATGGGCGCCTTCAATGGCATTGCCGGCGGTATCGACCACGTTTCCGTCCAGGTCAACATAACAGTCGTTATGCAGGACTCCGTAGCTGTCGAATGCCTGGAAAAGATCGGAATTTTTGCGGTTTCTCGTTCCGTCATCCGTAACGATATCCTTCTCGGTCAGCCCCAGTCTCTGGAGCAGATCCGGTGATACTTCTTCAGTCGGGTAAAGGCCCATCGCCGGGAAAAGTTCGGTGGCGATCTGCCTGAAAAGAACCTGCGGATAGGAACTGTCCGCCTGGTTGTCTACATTCGGTTCATCGACGACGATATACATGACCACTTTCGGGTCATCCATCGGGCAGGCCCCTATGAAGGATACCAGGTACTTGCCCTTGTCACGTTTTCCGGTCGCCGCATCGATCTTCTCGGCTGTTCCCGTTTTTCCGCCTGTCAGGTATCCGGGCACCTGTGATTTCTGGCCGGTACCTTTCTGGACAGCCGTCGTCAGATACTGGCGAAGAAGGGCTGACACCTGGGACGATATCGGCTGGCGCAGTTCGAGCGGATCCACCGTCTTGACCAGGGTCCCGTCCGCCGCCATCACTCTTTCGAGCACATGCGGCTGATAATACCGTCCTCCGTTGATGACGGCTGAAAATGCCGTGATCTCCTGCACCATCGAGCAGGTAAAACCCTGTCCGAAAGTACAGGTGGCCAGTTCGACCTCATGCATGGAAGTGCTTGAGTAAACGACACCCGGTGATTCGTTGGGAAGGTCGATGCCTGTAAGGCTGCCGAAATTAAAGGCCTGCTGGTAAGCACAGAAAGGTTTGATGCCCAGCTTCATGCCGATCTGCATCAGAGCGTCGTTGCATGAATTGACGATGGCATATTCAAGGGTCTCTTCTCCGTGACCATAGATATTGTCGCAGTGGATCGTCGTATCAGTGATGAATTCACCGCCGTCACAGTAGAAAGTATCGCCGTCTTTGACTGCGCCGGTCTCCAGCGCGGAGGCCACTGTCACCGGCTTGAACACGGAACCCGGTTCATAGCCGACAGATACGCAGAAATTGCTCCACATCTTGTTGAGCTCTTCAGTATATTCCTCGTCCGTCATGGTGCGCGCTTCGGCGCCGGTGTGATAAGCACCGAAATCCGTCGGATTATTCAGGTCATATGAAGAGTTGGTCGCCATGGCCAGGATCGCTCCGCTGTTGGGATCCATTACCACCACGCCGACATTTTTCGCGCCTTTTCCCTGGTGCGCTTTGTCCCCGTATGTTTCGTCAAACTCGCGGATCTTCGATTCGACGATCGCCTGGTAATTCATATCAAGCGTGAGGACCAGTGTATTGCCGTGTTCCGGCTCTATCGTTGTCTTTTCAAATTCAGAATCATCGTTCAGGTAACCGTAGGTCCGGCCGTTCACACCGGAAAGCAGACTGTTGTAATAGAGTTCTGTCCCGGCAATGCCGTCTCCCAGGTCGTTGGAAAAGCCGATCACCTGTGAAGCGAGCTTATCGTAGGGATAATTGCGTTTGTATCCCTGTTCGAACCAGACACCGCGCACCTGTTTCCTTTCAAGGATCTGCTCATCGCTCAGGTTCTCCTGGTCGGTGGCGGAAGTATAGGCTTCAAATGCTCTCTTCTGCTCCTCGGTGACCATCTTGGCCAGAATCTGGTACTGGCTGTTTTTTGTCTTTTCATCCGTCAGAAGGGTCCGGATCTTTTCCTCATCCAGCTCGAAATGACTGACCAGTGCGCGGATGGTCGGTTCCACGAATTTCGGATCGCTGCTGCAGTACTTGCAGTCGAGGATCACATTATAAACGAGATCACTCTTGGCAAGAATAATCCCGTTCCTATCCATAATTTCCCCACGGCGGAACGGGATCGTCTGCGAATCATAATTCTGCTGGGACAGGACCCGGCGGGCGTACTTGTTCCCACTGGTCATGGTGATGATTGTGATCCTGCCCAGCAATAATGCCAGGCCGATGAAAACGATCACAAACAGCCATACCAGCCTTCTGTCCATTTTGCGGGTATAGTGTCGTATCTTTTTACGTTTGTTTCCGGCTGCCAAAACAACTCCTGTTAATCGGGCACGGCCTGGAACTGTCTCACATAATCGTTGTCAGGGACCTCATAGGTCACGATCTGATCTGACGTTTTGTAGACCATCCCGAGTCTGCCGATCGCTCTCTCTTTGATCTCCTCCAGATCCACGGAAGAGACCACCCTGTTATACTCGGTATCATTGCTGATCTTCAGCGTGCAAAGCTGGGTCTCCAGCCGGGTGGACGTCTTCTGCAGAGTGGTATAGGACGCCTGCAGTTTCAGATAATTGACACATACAGCCACACAGATCACCGCTGCCAGTGTCAGGAAAATAACATATCCAAGATTCATCTGAAGCGCCCTTGCTCTCGCTGCCGCCACTTCGGGGCTCAGCTTCCTCTCCGGCTCGCTCCAGACGGCTTCGCTGCGCACAGTATTCCCCTCAACCATAACGAGTGACATATCCGGACCCGCTCCGGCGGCTGCGCTGCGCCAGTCTTTTTCTCTTACCCTTGCCATATCTAAAAAACTCCCGCTCTTAGTTTCCAATTTCCCGAATGTGCCTTTCAAACACCCTCAGTTTTGCACTTGCAGCCCGGCTGTTCCCTTCCAGCTCGGACGCTGACGGCGTGATCGGCTTTCTGGTGATCACTTTCCCCTTCGGCTTTTTCCCGCATACACAGACCGGAAAATCTTTCGGACAGGTACACGGATTTTCATTCCTGCGGAACGCTTCCTTTACGATCCTGTCTTCCAGGGAATGAAATGAGATCACACACAAACGGCCTCCCTCCCTAAGGAGACCGATCATATCATCAAGAGATGACTCGAGAACATCCAGCTCCCTGTTCACCTCGATTCTGATCGCCTGAAAAGTCCTTTTGGCCGGGTGTCCCCCCACAGCCCTTACCCGGGCCGGGATCGCGGCCTTGATTATCTGAATTAACTCCCCACTCGTCTCGATCGTATGCTCAGTTCTTGCACTCACGATGTGTTTGGCGATGTTCTTTGCAAACCTGTCTTCCCCATAGTCTCTGATGATGCGGTAAAGCTCCATCTCGCTATACAGATTTACAACATCCCTCGCACATAAGGACTGCCTCTGGTCCATTCGCATGTCCAGCGGTGCATCCTCCCTGTAAGTGAACCCGCGGCCGGCATCGTCAAGCTGATAAGAAGAGACCCCCAGGTCCAAAATGACTCCATCAACTGATGAGATTTCAAGCTTTGCCAACACATCCTTCATCGAGCAGTAGTTACTCCGCACGATGGTGACCCTGTCAGCATATGGTTCCAGTCGTTTCCCCGCGGCGGCAATGGCAGCCGCATCCTGATCGATTCCGATCAGTCTTCCTTTGTCTGACAGCCGGCGGCATATCTCAAAAGAATGTCCGCCTCCGCCCAGCGTCCCGTCAACGTAAATTCCTTCCGGTCTGATCTTCAGATTTTCGATACATTCCTCCAGAAGCACAGGCTTATGCGTAAACTCCATAAAGATCACTCCTTAGATGTTCAGCCCAAGCTGCGCCATCTGTTCGGCGATACTGTCCATATCCCCTTCGGCATTGTACTGTGACCACCTGGCTTTATCCCAGATTTCCACTCTGTTGATCATTCCGGCAACAACTACATCTTTATCAAGACCGGCAAATTCTCTCAGCGTTGCCGGTAAGAGAACTCTCCCCTGCCGGTCCAGCTCACAGGTCTGCGCACCTGCGACAAAGAAACGCGTGAATCTCCTGGCGTTGCTCTGCGTAAGCGGTAATGCGCGGAGTTTTTCTTCGAATGCCTGCCATTCTCCGATAGGAAACACAAACAGACAGCCGTCCAACCCCCTGGTGACTTTAAATTCATCACCCAGTTCATCTCTGAACCTTGTCGGGATTATCAGCCTGCCTTTGGTGTCCACTGAATGATTTGACTCACCATTGAACATCCTGTCTGTCCTCCGATGCGGCCAGAGGTGATTTCCCCATCCTGAGAAAATCTCATGGGATGATCCATCACTTTTTAACCACATTCCACCACTTTCTACCACCTACGTTCCTATCATAAAACATCAGGTGGGAAAGTGCAAGTAAAATGTGACAAAAAAAGAGAGACAAAAGATAGCCTCCGCTGTCTTTTGTCTCTCTTACATATCTTTTATCTTAAGCCTTCCCGAACATCATCTCCATATCCGTTCCCGGAATGGCTTTCGGGTTGCTCATGTTCCATTCTCTGAGGTCGGTCACCACCTGGTGGTAAAGGGCCTGGCCGCCGTGAACGATATCATATGTCCTTGCATCGTTTTTAGCCTCCAGATGCCTGCCGAAACTGCAGTTTTGCACATCGTCCGGCCCGTAGCTTTCGATCTCTCCGTCAGGCCAGAACAGGTACATTCTCGGCAGCTCGTCATTTTCCGCTTTGCAGCGTTTAAGGATCTCCCTGCCCACCTGTTCATAGCAGGTGAATACATGGGAATAACGCCACACCGTCCGCGTAAAATCGGAGACCCTGAACTGGCCGAGCCAGTTCTCATCCATCATGCCGTCCTCGGTCTCTTTTGAGACGATCAGCACGATCGGAAAGACGCATGCCGGGTCTTTAATGGCGCTCACGATCTGGTCGATCTGGTCTTCCCTGACGATCCTGCGCCGGTTGAAGCACGAGATCCCGCTCATAACGCCGACCGTGTCCACCAGCTGCTTATAAAAGCCCGGGTAGCTGAAAAAGCTCGGCAGGTTTTCGCGGATGATATTGTCCCTGTCAGCCTGGGCATATCCGTTGCGCACAGACAGGACGCACCTCCCCTCTCCATCCGGGAGCAGGGAAGCTTCCGAGTACCATATCCTGCCGGCTTCATCCGTGTCAAGGTGACGGACTTTCATCCGGAAAGTGCGCTTCTGCTCATCCAGGTCTGCAGCGGCGTGGTAGCCGGGAATATCTTCCCGGAGATTTCCCGCCTTTTCGGGCATGTCTCCGAAGATCGGCTCATACCGCTGGACGCACCACCGGTAGATGATGTCCACACTGCGCATGAAGATCAGTTCCTGAGTGACCTGTTCTTCCTTGAGCCGGCTGCCGTCAAGCACGCATGTCATCCTGAACACGTCATGGTTGGACAGCGGCTGAAGCTGGTAATGGCGCGACTCCGCCAGACTCTCCTCGCGCCCGTCATTGTACACGTCCAGTTCCCTGAAGACTGCCGACAGCTCCGGATGATGGAAGATGCCTTCATTCAGCAGGGCCACGATCGTATTGACATTGATCGGGATACGCCTTGTCTTTTTAAGGAACAGGCTGATCAAGGCCGGTTTGCTGGTCTTGAAGATCCGTTTCGCAATGCTGTCTACCGTGATCTTCTGGTCCTCGTTGAGGATCTGCTCCACCCGCGGGTACATGGGCGTCGAATCCATCTTGATCCTGAAATGGCTGCGGATCATATCCGTCCAGTTGCCCGATTTGTACAGCTCATGGCCCAGGTCTTCAAAAAGGGATACCATGGATTTGTCACACAGCTCAAGCGTAGCCAGGATGCTGTTGAAGAACCGGGAAAAGCCCGGATAGTCCTTCCACAGTTCCTCGCCCTTATACCGCATGTCATGCTCGATCTCGTGCCAGCCTTCGAAAAACATGGTCTTGATCTGAATCTCGAAGGTGTCGTCAATGCACATATCCCACGTCGCGGGAGAAATGGCGCTGCGCAGGTATTCCGGCAGCTTGAAGACTCCGTTGAGCTTTGTCGGCTTGAATTCATCTTCGGAGCGCTTGGATGTCGACCACTCGAGGACCTCAAAGGTGTTCTCCATGATGTCCCGGCAGATATCCACATCGTCGTCAAAATACAGGTTGATCCTCACACCGATCAGATCCTGCAGTTTATGCTCCTCATTGTATGCTTTCTGTTCAAATTTCTCAGCCATCGACCTGGCTGTTTTGGTTCTTGAGAACACGCGGTAATAGATCCCGCACTGCTCAAGCCTGTCGCTGATGATTCTTTTAAGATCCTGTTCCACCACAGCCGATACTTTGACCTTCCCGGCCAGTTCTTCCTTGGTAAACAGAGCTCTGTCGTTCGTTTCCTTCTCCATGAAGTCACCCATATGCTGTAGTTCCTGCACCTGTGCCCGTTGATCTGATCCCGGAAGATCATCCGAGCAGATTGCCGTAAGCGTCATAATGAAGCCCGGTCGTCGGATCCGTCCAGGCTACCTGGGACGGGTCGTAAGCAGGCTGCTGTCCGTAGCCCGTGCCCGAATCCCAGGTCTGGGTATTATCCGTGTTCCCGGCCTGAGCATCCCAGGTCTGGCCCGCATCGCCGGTTCCCGCATCCCAGGTCTGGCCTGCATCGCCGGTTCCTGCGTTTCCGGTCTGCGATGCATCTGCGGCAGGCGCCGTTCCGGCACCGCCTGATTGCTGTCCATTGCCAAGCGAAGCTTCACCCTGGCTTTGGCCGGCGCTTTGTCCGCCCGACTGTCCGGAATACCACCACGATCCCGCATTCTCAGACAGATACGGCTGTACCGTAGAAGCCTGGTTCGGATATTTCTCAATCAGTTCATTAAAATACTTGTCGGCATTCGTCGAGTCCCCGAGATAAAAATAGGCAAATCCCAGGTACATCAGCGCATTGTAATAATTACTCTGTTCTCCGTTCGGATCCGACTCCACCGCCAGTTTCAGCTGTTCAGCCGCCGTCGAATAGTTCTGGGCGACATAAGCCGTCGTTCCCGTATTATAATACTGGTTGAACATCGTATCCGAAACACCGTTCATCAGACTGTCGTACAGGTCCTTCGCCCCGCCGTCCAGATCCTCCGGACGGATCTTGTCAAGCGTATCCACCGCTGCCGTCTGATCTCCGCGGACATAAAGCTGCGCGGCGGAAAACAGCTCATTGTAACTGTCCAGCCTGGCCAGCGTATCCTTTTTATCCTGCTTCGCTTTCTCCGCGCTCTTCTGGTAACCGTCCAGCTGATCCTGGAGATCCTGCAGCTGCGCATTGCCTGTCGCCAGCTTCAGGTTGGCATCCGTCACCTCCCGGTTCGCTTTCTCCTGCACGCTCTGGCGGCTGGCCGGAATAGCCAGGAACCAGATGATCGCTCCTCCCAGGAGAATTCCAAGCCCGATATTGATAAAAGTCGCGATGGTAGAACTGTCCCGGAAAGTCGTCGGCTGAATGATCGTCTCATTCCCGCTGTTATAGCGGAGCGTCCCGCCTTCTTCGCGAATCGTCTCATCTTCCCGCGGCTGCCGGCTGCGGGGACTGAAAGCACCTGTCCGCCCTGTCGTCTCCTCAACATGAGTCAGGAAACGCAGTGAAGTCGTGTTGGTGTTGTCGATCGCCAGCGATTTCTTGAGCAGTCTCCTGGCTTTCTCGTACTCCTGCCGCTTCATGTACAAAAGGGCAAGCAGCTGCTGCGCCTTCACCAGCTTCGGGTTCTGCGCCACCACCTTCTTCAGCTGCATGACTGCCATATCTTCGTGATTCTGGCGGCAGTACTCCACGGACTGGTTATATTTCCGGATGCTCTGGTTGATGGCGTCAAGCTGGTTGCGGTCATTCTGGAGCCGGTCGATATATTCCTCGGCCAGGTTGTCACCGCTTTTGATATTCTTGCTGATCACCCACTCGCACAGCGCACTGACAGCCTCCCCGGTCTCATAATAGCAAAGACCCAGGAGGTTCCTGGCATCGGTATTTTCCTTGTTGAACTTGAGGCTCTGCTGAAGGCAGGCGATCGCTCCCGAAAGGTCCCGGACAGAAGCCTTTTCCAGTCCCTTGTTGTACAGGAGATTGGAGATCCTGACGATCCTCCTTGGCAGGGAAAGGTCGGCGCCGCAGCGGGGGCAGTACATCTCATTGCCCAACTGGGTATTACAGTAAATGCATCTCATTTGCTTTTCCCGTTTTCCTTCTCGTCATTGAGCATTTCCCTCAGGATATCGGTGACATCCGTCAGGTCCCTGCTGTAGATCGCATCCTCAGCCTCATTGACGTCCATGCTGGGATGGAATTTCTTCAGTTCCTCTTCATAATTGATCATGATATCATCCTTTTCTGCCCGCGGAAGCATCCCCTTCAAGAGCCAGCACGGCACCGGCCAGATACAGGGATCCCGTCACAAGCACGGTTCCTGTGCCTGCCTGCTGCTTTGCTTCGGCAAGCGCTTCACAGACATCCGGGCACACTATGACCGGCGCACCGGTCTTTTTCTCAAAAAGCGAAGCGAGATAAGCCGGATCGGCCCCGCGGCTGCTTCCGTTTCCGGTCACGACCACGGCCTGCCACGGCGCTGCCGCCGCCAGCTCATCAACGATATTTGCGCAGTCCTTGTCGGATGACGCCCCGAAAAGCAGCGTCATTTTTCTTTCCGGTGCCTCCTGCCTGATCCACTCACACAATGCCCGGACCGCATGGGGATTGTGTGCGCCGTCCACTATCAGGCCGGACCCGGTCTTTTGCAGCCTCCCCGGCCAGCTTGTATGAGACACCCGCCGGGCGGCTTCCTTATCGGAATAAAGCTCTCCCAAAGGGTCCATGACTCTGAGCGCGGTCAGCGCCAGCGCCGTATCATCTGCCTGGAAAGGAGCCGAAAACGGCACTTCCACCGGAATATTATCATAATAACGATTATTAAGCACAAAAGCAATGCCTTTGTCTGTCCGGTGCAGATCCCTGATCATGGATCTGTCCACCGCGTATGAGGGCGATCCCGCCTGCGCTGCCCTCTCTCTGATCACACAGGCAGCCTCCGGGTCATTGCCGTCGAAAACGACCGGTACACCCGGCTTGATGATCCCCGCTTTTTCACCGGCGATCTGTTCGACCGTATCTCCAAGGTAAGCCGTGTGGTCAAGCCCGATGGCCGTGATCACGCACACCGCCGGTTTCTTTACCACATTGGTCAGGTCGAGCCTGCCTCCGAGCCCGGTCTCGATGACCGCGCAGTCGACTTTTTCCCGGTCGAAATACCACAGCGCCATCGCATGCAGCATTCCGAAATACGGAGGCAGGGCAAGTCCTTTTTCTTCAAGCGCGGAGGCTTTCTTTGTGACGGCCTCGAATGCTTCGAGAAAATCCTCATCACTGATGCATTCCCCGTCTATCCGAATCCGTTCATTGATCCGCACCAGATGAGGAGATGTAAAAAGCCCCGTCTTCAGCCCCGCATCCTGCAAAGCCTGCGCCATGCAGGCACATACGGTGCCTTTTCCGTTCGTCCCGGCCACATGGACCGTAGGATACCTATCCTGGGGACTGCCCAGCAGCTCAAGAAGCTTTCGCTGTGAAAAAAGGGCATCTCCCCCTCTGAAGCGGGGAATTTGTTCCAGGAAAGCAACTGCCTCCTTGTAGTTCATATCATTCTCCCCTCCGCCTCACACCGGCGGAGCGCTGTTTCCGCAAAAAGCCGGACTCCAAAAGGGGCCCGGCCTGTTAAACCATCAAAGAAAGTCTTTCAATTTCTTACTTCGGGTGGGATGACGCAGCTTGCGAAGCGCTTTCGCCTCGATCTGACGGATACGTTCCCTGGTGACGTTGAACTCACGGCCGACCTCTTCGAGCGTCCGCTGTCTGCCGTCCTCAAGTCCGAACCTCAGCCGGACCACCTGCCGCTCCCTGTCGGTGAGCGAAGCAAGCGCGTTGTCAAGCTCCTCGCGCAGCATGGAAAAAGCTGCGGAGTCCGCCGGCGACTGCGCTGAGTCGTCCTCGATAAAATCTCCCAGATGGCTGTCATCCTCTTCACCGATCGGGGTATCGAGGGAGACGGGATCCCTGGAGATCTTCAGTACTTCCCTGACTTTGGAGACCGGAACTCCCAGCTGCTGGGCGACTTCCTCCGGAGTAGGCTCTCTGCCGAGCTCCTGGAGCAGTGATCTGGTCATCCGAAGCGTCTTGTTGATGGTTTCCACCATGTGCACCGGAACCCGGATCGTTCTTCCGGTATCCGCGATGCCCCTTGTGATCGCCTGGCGGATCCACCAGGTTGCATAAGTGGAAAACTTGTAGCCTTTTGTGTAGTCGAATTTATCGACTGCCTTCATCAGCCCCATGTTTCCTTCCTGGATCAGATCCAGGAACGGCATTCCGCGGCCGACGTATTTCTTGGCAATGCTCACGACCAGCCTCAGGTTAGCTTCGGTAAGCTTTCTTTTGGCTTCCTCGTCGCCCTGTTCCACTCTCCTGGCCAGCTCGACTTCCTCTTCGCTGGTCAGCAGCGGCACATTGCCGATCTCTTTAAGGTACATGCGGACAGGATCTTCGGTGCTGACCCCTTCCAGGACGTCCACATCATCAATGAGCTCGGCTTCCTCGTCGTCGGCCTCCGCGTCATCGATCGGGACCAGCAGAAGGTCATCATCCGAATCGTCTGTCAGGTCATCCGGTGCCTTACCCTGCAGTACGTCGACTTTCTTCTTCTCAAAATACTCGAGGATCATGTCGATCTTATCCTCAGTCAGTTCATTGCCATCGAAGGCTTTAAGAATCTCGTCGTACTCCAGCGTGTTCTTGTTGGAAGCTGCTCTCTCGAGAAGGGCTTCCAGCGTTTTCATGAGCTGCTCTTGTTCCTGAACTTCCGTCATTAAGATATAACTCCTCTCTCAGAAAACCAATAACGTGCAGCACCCATCAATATATCATGGTTCAGTTTCTGCTGTCAAGCATTTTTTCTGCACCGCGGATCGTAACAAGCGGGCTTCCTTTTCCCCGGATATAGTCACCGGTGATGGTCACCGTTCCGATATTGTCATCCTTGGGAATCTCATACATGACATCGAGCATGCACTCTTCTATAACCGCCCTCAGGCCCCTGGCCCCGGTCTTTCTCTCGAGTGCCTTCTGTGCGATCGCCTCCAGGGCACTCTCATCAAAGATAAGATCCACTTCATCGAGCGCAAGCAGTTTCTGGTACTGACGCAGGATCGCGTTGCGCGGCGTTGTCATGATCCGGATCAGCATCTGCTCCGTCACGCTTTGAAGCGGACAGATCACCGGCAGCCGGCCGATGAACTCGGGGATCATGCCGAATTTGCGGATATCCTCCGGCGTTACCTTAAGCAGGATATCCGGATCCTCGCCGGCTCCGGCAGGAAGCGGGGCTCCAAATCCCATGGGCGAACGCATGCGCTCTCTCTCGGCGATGATCTGTTCCAGGTCCGGAAATGCACCGCCGCAGATAAAGAGAATGTTGCGGGTATTGACGGTCACCATGGGCACCATCGCATTCTTGCTCGATGCGCCAACCGGAACTTCTACATTGCTTCCCTCAAGCATCGAAAGCAGTCCCTGCTGGACCGATTCGCCGCTCACATCGCGCTGGCTTGCATTCTTCTTTCTCGCGAGCTTGGCGATCTCATCGATAAATACGATTCCGCGCTGGCATTTCTCCACCTTGTTCCCGGAGGCGGCCAGAAGTTTGGAAATGACACTTTCTATATCATCGCCGATGTAACCGGCTTCCGTCAGGGCAGTTGCGTCCGTGACGGCCAGCGGCACATCCAGGATCCTTGCAAGCGTCCTGACCAGATAGGTCTTGCCGCAGCCCGTGGGGCCAAGCAGCAGGATGTTGGACTTTTCGATCTCGATATCATCCATCGAATCGGTAAAGATTCTTTTATAGTGGTTGTAAACCGCCACACTGATCACTTTTTTGGCGTGTTCCTGGCCGATCACATATTCATCCAGCGCCGCCTTGATTTTATGCGGAGCCGGAAGGCTTTTCAAGTCACGCACCGGCGGGAACGGACGCTTCCGTTCCGCACTGCGCTCCTCTTTCTTCCGGATCTCTTCTTTTTCGGGTTTTTCCTGCGGCTGTCCTCCCTGCAGGTTTCCCAGGTTGATCATGCCAAAGCCCGGAAACCCTCCCATCCTGGACAGGTCAGGCATCCCGTTGGCATCCGGCGATCCGAAAAACCCCGGGAATCCCGACTGACTGATCGTATCCATGGACCGCTGCAGGCAGTCATTGCAGACAGTCATTCCACCCGGAAGCGTCAGCAAAGCTCCCGCATCTTTCTCACTGCGCTGACAGAGCATGCAGAATCGCAGCGGCTTGTCTTCCGATCCGTTTTTATCTTTAAGATCCTGATCTTCGGCCATGATCTACCTCATTTCTTTTGCGCTTCCCGTAGTTTTTCCCAAGTCTGTATCCGGCATACCTGAAGGCAGTGCCTGTAAGGAAAGCCGGTATCTCGGCAATTTTCTTTTTCCTGATCAGATGGCGCAGGGTCCCCTTCACCAGCTTCATGCCAGACCCTTCCGACGAAACCAGATCAAACACTTCCGGATGCTGTGCCTGGGACAAGCCAAGGGCATAATTGCGGCGATACTGCTGCATCGGGGTCAGCGAATGGGAATGGATCACTCTCGCCTGCGCCTCATAGCGGACCGCATACCCGGCCCTGATCGCCCCGGCAGCGAAAACCATGTCCTCGTTAAAGATCGCCGGCTCCGAAAAACCGCCAAGTTCCATGAACAGGCTGCGCCGATAAGCAGCGCAGACATCCGAACAGGTAAATGTCATGATGCCCAGCTCGTTAAGGTCGTCGATCGTCTTGGTGCGGCTCATGGCCGGATAACTGAAATTTCGTCCGTATCGCTCTGCCTCGGAAGCTTCCTTCCTGGGCAGCTGCCTGGCGTACACCACGGCGGCTTCTTTTCCCTCGTCCGCCGCCGTCTCAAAACCCTTCAGCAGGTTTTCAAGAAGATAGCGATCCGCCGGGACGGCATCCTGCGTCATAAAAACGAGGATCTCCTCCCTGACCATCCGCGCTGCCATATTTCTGGTGGCGGCATGATCGAAATCCTCTTTGGCAATGTGGAGGACACTGACTTTATCCCACCTGTCCACCAGGTCATCCCGGAACAGGTTCGGATCGGTATTGACCACAAAGATCCGCTCCGGAGGCAGGCTCTGGGCATACAGCCTCCGGATCAGTGCCCTGAAGCGTTCATCGGGACTGTATGTGGGAATGATAACAGCGATCTTCGCCTTCGGGACGCCTGTATCCATTGGATCTCCTTCCGGGCCGGTCATCGTCAGATACCGGTATTTTGTGTGATCGTATAACTGATATCCTGTACGACGGCAGAAGGCGTATAACCGCTCTCCCCGTAGAGGAACTCATGAAGCTGCGATACGTTCGATGCCAGATTCTGCGGAACGACCACATCGCTTCCGTTCACGTCGGCCGGCACATTCTCAAACGGGAAACCGGTCTCTCCGCCGATGTCATAAGAAATGATCTTCGGCAGAAGCGTCAGCAGCTCGGGGGTACTTAAACTGGTGGAAATTCTCGGAAGCATCGCGTTCGCGATCTGAAGCAGCTTGACCGGATCAGACTTCTTCGCCTTCTGGGCAAGCAAAGACAGGACAAGTCTCTGACGCTCCGTCCGCTTGAAATCCCATCCTTCCGTATAACGGATCCGGCAGTAAGCCATCGTCTGGACGCCGTCAAGATGTACCGGTCCGTAGTTCTCGAGCGGAGTATAGGGCACTCCGGTCACCTGGCTGGTCTCCACGCAGTAGCCGTTGATATAGCCCATCTCCTCCTCGGTGATTTCCAGGTCGATCCCGCCAAGCAGGTCAGCCACTTCCACCATGGCATTGAAATTGACCGCGAGATAATCGCGGATATTCAGGTCAAGGTTTTTGTTGAGCATATTGACAGACCGCTCCGGACCGCCGAAATAATAGCACTCCGTTGCTTTGCGGTATTCTCCGTTCGTGTTGTCCAGGTAAGTATCCCTGTATACGCTCGCCAGCTTCAGCTGTTTGTGTTTATGATCGATATTGCAGATCATGATGGTATCGGAGTGGCACTCCTTCGTGAGGTTGCCCTCACGCGAATCCACGCCGTAGATCACGATCGTCTGCGTCCCTGACTGCCCGGTTGAAGCACCGTCATTGACCAGCAGCGAGGAGAGTCGGTGCGTATCCACCCTCCCGAAGATGAAAAAGACAGCCGCCGCGGCAGCTGCCAGGAGCACAAGGATGAAAATCAGAACGCCCGGCCATCTCCGGCGGCGTCTTCTAAGATTCCTGTATGCATCCGGCTCCGGAGAGACGGGTCTTGGAGTGCCCATCCCGCTGCCCGGTATCTGTCTGTTTTTGTGATTCTCTCTTCTCTCGCGGTAGGCGCGCTCATTCTCCCCGCGCCTGCTCTTTTGGTCCCCTCTCATATTCGTCTCCCGTTTACGCTCATCACAGCCCCGAAAATGCAGCCTCAGTAAGCGTTCTTATTAATGAATCCCCTGAAAATGGTCAGGAAGAGGATCTTGATATCCAGTCCCAGCGACCAGTTTTCAATATAGTAAAGATCGTGTTCAATTCTTTTCCTGATGGAAGTGTTTCCCCGGTAACCGTTGATCTGCGCCCAGCCGGTCATTCCCGGTCTGACCTGGTGCTTGATCATATAGCGGGGAATCTCCTCCCGGAACTTCTCTACGTACTGCGGTCTTTCCGGACGCGGGCCCACCAGGCTCATATCGCCCCTGAGTACGTTAAAGAACTGGGGCATCTCGTCAATGCTGGTCTTTCGAAGGAATTTGCCCACGCCGGTCACCCTCGGGTCATTTTTACTCGTCCAGCCCTTCTTCTCATCGGCTTCCGTCTGGACCTCCATCGTACGGAATTTATACATCATAAAGGGCTTGTTGTGAAGCCCCACTCTCTCCTGGGTGAAGATCAGCGGCCCTTTGCTGCCGGCTTTGACCAGAATGGCTGCCACCAGCATCACCGGTGAAAACAGAATGATGCAGAAAAGTGAACCGACGATGTCCATCAGCCGCTTCAGCACCATATTAAAGGAATCGGTCAGCGGAACATGACGGATATTGACCACCGGCAGTCCCAGAAGATCCTCCGTGTAGGGCCTGGTCGGAATGATATCGCCGTAATCCGGGATAAACTTCGTGTGGACACCGCTCTTTTCACATTCCGCCACGATGGATTTGAGCTTGTAATATTCATTCAGCCCCAGGGTGATCGCGACCTCATCCTGCATATTCTCCTCCAGGAGCTGGGAAAGGTCTCCGATCGTACCGATCACATAAACACCCTTATACTGTATGCCGGGTCTTTCGGAATCATCCAGGATGCCGTTTACCTGATAGCCCCACTGAGGATTGGCATTGACCCTGTCAATAAATTCCCTCGCCGCTTCCGAGTAGCCGATCAGGACCACATGCTTTAAGTTCATGCCCCTGGCGCGGATCCTCCACAGGGCAAGCCGGACCAGGTTTCTCTCCACAATGGTAAGGATGATATTGATCGCCGTAAAAACGAAGATCATCTGCCTGGAGATATCGTCTACATGGGTCATGTAAAGGATCAGGATATAGATCAGCATGCCCAGCATGCTGGCCAGGAAAACATTGCTCGCTTCAAGCCTTCTTCCCTGCACCCGCTTGGGAGTGTAGAGATTGAACATATAATACAGAATCAGAAAGAGAGGGATCAGAAGGATCAGCTGCATCATGTAGAACTCGACGCTCAGCATTCCCTTCTGGTTCCTGACGATCAGGTGAAGCTGTATGTTGTAGGCTATCAGGTAGGAGATCAGGATGACGAATGCATCGATCAGCACCTGAAGCGTATTGAAATGTTTCTGATTATCCCGTATCACGGCTTTGCCTCCCAAAGCATATCATTTCTGCCTGAGCCTGAGCCATATCCCGGCCAGAAGTGCGGCCTGGATCTTCAAAAGGTTTCCAAACGGCCCCTCCCCCGGTTCGGGTCCGTCATAACCGCGCGACAGTTTAAAACCGTCCGCGATCCCGGAAAGATAATTCTTCCCGAGTCCTTTTCCGATAAAGAAGATCGTCTTTACCAGAAATCCCGCAAGCAGAAACGGCAGGTTCAGAATGATCTGCCACCGGGGCATGTTCTTGCGGATGATATAGATGCTGTTTCTCGCTGCAAGCGAGGTCTTGAACGGATTATAGGCCGATCCGGTGGAAGCGCTGCCCGCATGCAGCACGACTGCCTCCGGCTCGTACCGGTTGACATAGCCGGCCCTGAGGGCCCTCCAGCCGATATCGATATCCTCCAGGTAGGCAAACTGCCTCTCGTCAAAAAGCCCGATCCTGTCGAACCATTCTCTCCGGTAGATGGCAGCGCCTGCACAGGCGGCAAAGATCCGGCGCCTTTTCATCCGTTTTTCCCCCGGAAGTCCGTGTCCGTCGGCGAAAGCCCAGCCGAGTGCACAGTAGTGATCCCCGGCATCATCGATCAGTCCGGGGTTCTTAAGCTGCATCATCCTGGCCGCACAGGAAAATGTCTCCGGCTCTTTTTCCATGGCTTCGCAGAGCTTTTCCACGAAACGGGCATCGCACACGGTATCGTTGTTGAGAAGAATCACATACGGCGTTTTCGCCAGCCGGATCCCTTCATTGACAGCAGCGCAGAACCCGGTATTGGTATGAAAAGCCCTGATCCGTATGCCGGGAAAGTGCTCCCGGACATAATCAACACTTCCGTCCGTCGAACCGTTATCGATCATAATGATCCTGAAGCGGGGCATGGTCTGGTTCTTTAATGATGTCAGACAGCCCTCCAGGTAAGCCATCCCGTTCCAGTTTGGGATGACCACGGTCGCGATGTCCGGACCGGAGTCTTTCGCCTGTGTCATGTTAATTACGTCTCCTGTCTCGTCTGTCCTACGCTTTGCCAGGGAGTGAACGCATTCTCTCCCCGCTTCGAAGTGAATAGTTCCACTTGCTGACAGATAAGTTTTTATTATAGCACGGATCCGTCCCCCTGAGCAGGTCCGTATACCGGCTTCTCATATATTCGATCTCATTCTGGAAGCGGCGTGTCTTCTGCTTTGAATCTTCCGGCCCCCTGCTCAGGGATTCATGGTGATAAAGCTGGGCATACGGGTCGTAGACCACTTTTTTCCCTGCCTCACCGATCCTCAGGCACAGGTCCACATCGTTGAACGCCACCGCCAGTTTCTCCTCAAATCCTCCCAGCGATCTGAACAGCGAAGCGTCCATCAGCATGCAGGCTGCCGTAACGGCTGAAAGATCCTGCATCAGCGCCGCTTTGTGAAGATAACCCGTGTATTCACGCTTCATTCCGACAAACATGGCTCCGGCCACACCGCCGATCCCGATAACGATCCCGGCATGCTGGATCGTATCATTCGGGAAATAGAGCCTGGCACCTACGGCTCCCACATCCGGACGCATCGCCGTGCCCAGCATCTCCTCGAGCCAGCCTTCTTCGATCGCCTCCACATCATTGTTCAGGAACAGCAGGTAATCTCCCCGAGCCTTCGAGGCGCCGTAATTGTTGATCGCCGAATAATTAAATGGTTTCTGCCAGCGGAGCAGGCGGATGTCCTCCCGCCCCGACAGCTGCCGGTAATAATCAAACGTCTCCGGCTCGGTGCTGTTGTTTTCAACCACCAGGATCTCAAGAGGAAGCTCCCCTTTCGTCCTGTCCAGAGAATTGATGCATTTTTCAAGCACCTTCGCCTGGTCTTTGTTCGGGATGATCACCGAGATCAGCGGAACAGCTCCCTCCGGATCTTTTTTTACGGGGTAACGGACCCTGTAAAAGCCCGGATCCTTCAGGCACGTGACCTCCCCTGCGGTCCCGGTCCGCTTAAGGTGTTCTTCGATCGCTCTCCTGCCTGCCTCGTAGGCGTACATCTTGCTGATGGGGTTGTCCGCAGTGGAGCTTTCATGCACCCGCCAGTGATACAGTATCTCGGGTATATGGCCGATCTGTGACGCTTTCTCGGCGCACCTGAAGATCAGGTCATAGTCCTGGGCCCCGTCAAAAGCCGGATCGAGATGGCCGGCTTCCTCAAGCAGGTCCTTAGAGACAGCCAGAAAATGTGTGATATAGTTGTTGGACCTTAACAGGTCCTCGTTAAAATCAGGCTTTAAATTCGGCTGGAAGTGTTCCTTCCCGTCTGAACTGATCTTATCCTCGTCCGTATACAGCATCTGCGTGCCGGGATGAACCCGGATCCACGCCGCCATCAGGTACAGGGCCGCCTCGCTGATCAGGTCATCGTGATCCATGAAAGCGATAAAATCACCCCGCGCCATCTCCAGCGCTGCATTCGTATTGGCGCTTATGCCTTCGTTCCTGCTAAGGTGCTTTACCGCGATCCGCTCATCCGAAGCTGCTTCCTTATCCAGTATGGCCCCGAGCGGATCATTCTCCCCCGCCGGCGCATGGGCGATGCAAAGCTCCCAGTAGGGATAAGTCTGCGCCTTTACGGACGCGATCATCTCTTTAAGATACACCGGGTCAGTCCCGAAAACGGGCACCACTACGGAGAACAGGGCCGGGTCTGTCCATTTATCCTGCCACTGCTTTTCCAGTTCCTCCGGGGTCGGCCTGTAATTATCGTACCATGGTCCGTAGGGCACTTCCTCAGGTTCCGTCCTTTCCATCAGGCGGATGTAGAAACCCCTGGGGCCGAAATGACGCAGGTAGCGCAGCCCCTTAAGGATCATATACGGATGCATCTTTTTCAGAATACGCCAGATCCTTCCAGCCATCTTACATCCTCTCCATCAGGCGAAATCCGGGAAAGAGAGCACGCACGAAGCTGCGAAGCGGGCGTCCTCCATGGGCAGGTTATAGAACATGGGAAGCCTCAGAAGCCTCTCACTTTCTTTCGTGGTATAGACATCCTCACCGTGGAACCGTCCGAAACGGCGCCCGGCTTTGGAGGAATGAAGCGGCACGTAGTGGAACACCGCCATGACGCCGTTTTCCTTCAGGTGGTTGATCAGCCTCGTGCGCTGGTCAAGATCTTTTACCTTGATATAGTACATATGCGCGTTGTGCTGGGCATAATCCGGCACAAAGGGCTGTTCGATCAGGCCTCGCTGCGCCAGCGGCTTTAATGTCTCATCATACATGTTCCAGATCGACATCCTCTTTTCGTCGATCTTCGAGGCTTCTTCAAGCTGAGCATACAGATAGGCGGCATTGAGCTCGCTGGGAAGATAGGACGATCCGTATCCCACCCAGGAGTACTTATCCACCTGTCCCCGGAAGTACTTGCTGCGGTCCGTTCCTTTTTCCCTTACGATCTCCGCCGCTTCCAGATAGGCGTCATTGTTGAACACGAGGGCGCCGCCCTCTCCCATGGAGTAATTCTTCGTCTCATGGAAACTGTAGCAGCCAAGGTCGCCGATCGTTCCCAGTGCTCTTCCCTTATACCGGGCATTCACGCCTTGTGCTGCATCCTCGACCACCAGCAGGTCATGCCGGCGCGCGATCTCCATGATCTCATCCATCGCGCAGGATACTCCGGCATAATGTACCGGCACGATCGCTCTCGTCTTCTCAGTGATGGCATCCTCGATCAGCTTTTCATCGATATTGAGCGTGTCAGGCCTGATATCCACGAAAACAGGCACGGCTCCCCGCAGGACAAATGCGTCTGCCGTGGATACGAACGTGTAGGAGGGCATGATCACTTCGTCGCCCGGCTTGAGATCGCACAGCCAGGAGGCCATCTCCAGTGCATGAGTGCAGGAGGTCGTGAGCAGCACATGGGCTGCGCCGAAATGCTCTCTCATCCATGCCGAACACTTTTTGGTGAATGCGCCGTCTCCGCACAGCTTTCCGCTGTCAACGGCCTGCTTGATATATTCTAGTTCCTTCCCGACAAAGGGCGGATTGTTAAAACTGATCATATCGTTCTCCTCTTTCGGCCGCTCCGGGCTCAGTTGGGTGTGCTCAAAGCGCGAATATCAGGCTGCCGGCGAAAATAAACAGCATCCCGATCACCTTGCGCCTCCCGATCTTCTCTTTGAGAATCAGCATACTCAAAACCGGGATGAACACATATTCCATGGACTGTATGATAGCAGATGACGAATAATTGACATTATGGCCGTCCCACAGCGCGAACATGGTCAGCAGCATGGACATGAACAGTATCCCGTATGCTGTGATCACAAACGGATTCACATACTCACGGATCCGGCTTTGATACGTCCGGCCTGCCGCCACCTTCAGGAGCACCTGTGAAAATGAGGCGATCAGCACGGAAAACAGCCATACAAAATGATAGATGTTAATTCTTCCCATTGTCACTCACCCCGATCGTGATTCCTATAAGGATGACCATCGAACCGATCAGCATCTTCGGCGTCACGGTCTCATGAAAGATCAGCCTTGACCACAAAAGCCGGTAGATCACCGCCACCGGCATGTTGACGGATGCGAAAGTCAGCGTCATATGCTTCAGGATCTGCTGCCAGACAATGGCATACGCTCCGATGATCACCAGTTCGAGCCCGAACCACATAATGCGCTGCGTGCTCGTGTTGCCGTCCCTGCCGGCCATTTTCGCGCACACACCGCTCAGGCTGTAGACAAACAGGCTGATATGGAGGATCAAAAACCACAAAGGTTCCACCTCCGGGATAAACCGGCTCTTACGGCCGGATGATGCTTTGTCGGTACTCATTTCCCGCCTCCCGTTAACGTCAATTCCGAATATTATAGCATCCTGCCCATTTTCCGTAAAGAAAAATCGTTGGAATCCAGTGTCAGGTTGGGGTTGTAGTAAGGATCCCCCTCCTTCAGGATATCCGGCCAGCGCCGGATAAACTCATCGGCTTCACTGTTGAAGCGCTCGATCTTGCCGGCGGTATCTTCATACCCCCTTGATTTCGATTCAAAGTGGTACAGCCGCGCCTGGGGATTGTAGACGACCAGCAGCCCCCGGCTGCGCAGGCGCAGGCACAGGTCGATATCATTAAAAGCCACCTTGAATACCGGGTCAAACCCGCCTGCCTCTTCAAAGACCTGACGCCGTATCATCATACAGGCTGCTGTCACGGCGCTCAGATCACTCTGACAGATGATTCTCGAAAAATACCCGTTTGCGCCGGCATCCATGCCCTGGAAAGCGTGCCCGGCGATACCGCCGTACCCGATGATCACGCCCGCATGCTGGACCGTATCATCCGGATAGAGAAGCAGCGCACCTGTGCAGCCGACTTCCGGGCGCATGCACGGTCCCAGAAGGGATATGAGCGAATCGGGCCGGATCAGCTGCGTATCGTTGTTGAGGAAAAGAAGATAGTCCCCTCTTGCCTCCCGGGCCCCGAAGTTGTTGATCAGCGGATAGTTGAATTCATGCTCCCAGCGGATAACGCGCACGTTCGGATACTGTTTTTCGATTTTTTCGTATAGTTCAAAAGTCTCCGGCTCTTTCGAGTTGTTCTCCACGACGATGATCTCGAAATTCCGGTACTGCGACCGCTCTTCCAGGGAGGTGATGCATTTTTCAAGGTCATCTCCGTGATCTTTGTTCGGAATGATCACGGAGACCATCGGCCCGTCTGAAGGCACCCGGTACAGGGTCACATAAAGGCCCGGATATTCTCCCATGGCCACATCCGCCGGTATGCCCATCCGGTCATAATGAGCCTGCACTGCCCTCGCTCCCGCTTCAAACGCGTACATCTTGCTCGCCGGGTTCTGGGCGGTGGATGCTGTATGGCTGCGCCAGTGATAGAGCACCTGCGGGATATGGGCAACTCCCGACGCCTTCTCGCAGGCACGAAGGACCAGGTCGTAGTCCTGGGCGCCGTCAAAAGCCGGGTCAAGAAGACCGGTCTTGTTAAGCAGGGCGGCCGAGACCACGCACAGGTGGCAGATATAATTAACGCTGCAAAGCAGGTCCGGATTATAATCGCTCTTAAAATGCGGTTCGAAATAGGTCTTCCCGTCCATGCTGACCTTATCTTCATCACTGTAGATCAGCTGGACCTGCGGCTGAGTCGTGATGCACTCAGCCACCTTATACAGCGCATCAGGTGTCAGAAGATCATCATGATCGGCAAAAGCGATCCAGCTGCCGGAAGCGATTCCGATGGCGGCGTTGGTGTTTTCTGATATTCCAAGCGGAATACCGGAAGAGATGACCTTTATCCGGTCATCCTCACCGGCCAGTTCCGCCAGGATCTTTTTAAGGGGAGAATCTTCCCCGCTCCCGTCGGAAAGGCATAATTCCCAGTGCGGATAGGTCTGTGCCCGAACACTCGAGACCAGCTCCCTGAGGTACTTGGGCGGAGTCCGGTACAGCGGAACCGCGATGCTGATCAGCGGCGGATCATCAAATTCTCTCCGGCGCTGCTCCTCGAGCTGCGCGGCGGTAGGAAGGATATCCTTTCTCCAGGACATGTAATCCGTCTTCCTGCTCTGCAGCTTTTCCCCGGTCTTCACGGCCGCTTTTCTGACTGTCCTTGCCAGTCCGTTCCGGCGAAGGTAACTGAGCGTCTTTGATACGATCGTCGTACCCAGGCCCTGTACGCCCTTCGCTCCTCTTTTCAGGTCGACGCGGTAGGCGATCGCCCGGGTGCCTCCCGAGACGATCAGTTTCAGGAACCGGCATCCGGGATCTTTAAAGCTTACCTCATAACCGTAATCAGGATCTTTTTGCGGTTCCCCGCTAACGCCTTTATCCGGCTCTTTCAGTTCCGGGTATTCATCAACGATCTCCCGGCGGTAGTGGCGTGTAACAGAAACGGGGATCTTCTCTCCCTTCAGTGTCTGCACATAAATACTGCACGGGCCTTTCCCGACGGCCCAGCCGCCGATACTGATCTTATCTGCGTCTCTTTGATAAGTCTCAAGGTAATTCTCGGGAATAAATCGTTCCCTCTTAAGCTGGGCACTCCCGGTCCTGAAAACGGTCACGGACCGGCCGTCTTTTTCCTGCAGGACCTTAAGGGTATACGGACCGGCAGAAGAATCCGGCAGGGTGATCCACAGGAAGAATTCCCGGTCGATCTGTCCGTTTGATCCGGCGATCGCAAAATACTGCTGCCGTACCAGCAGTCCCTCACGGTGCGTAATGATCAAAGGCAGCTGCTTCTTCCCCGCCCGGGCGCTTAAAACCACCCCTTCCAGCGTATTCCCCTCGATATAACCCTGAATCACGTAAACATTCGGGTCAAGCCGGTGGAATCTGGCTTTCCTGACGATGAATTTTCCTTCCATAAACACCCCGCACCTGTCAATAAAGCTTTCTTTATAATGAAAACGGTTCCTTGTCTTTTGCAAAATTGGGGTTATAGTAAGGATCTCCCCGGTCGACGTCGTCCCCCCAGCGGCTTCTGAACAAAGCCACCTCGGCATCGAACCGTTCTTTCTTCTCAGGAGTATCCTCATAGCCGCGCGATCTGGATTCGTAGTGATGCCAGAGTGCAAACGGCGTCATCACATTCACATACCCTTCCCGGCGAACCTTCAGGCAAAGATCCACATCGTTGAGCGCCACCGCATACTCTTCTCCGAGTCCGCCCACGCTCATGAAAACGTCCTTCCGGATCATCAGGCAGGCGGCCGTGACCGCGCTCCAGTTGCCGGTGATCCGGGCGCGCATCTTGAATCCCACGTCTTCTTTCTTCAGGCCGTGGAAGACATGACCGGCAAAACCTCCCGGCCCGAGGATGATTCCGGCGTGCTGCACCGTATCGTCTTCATAGAGCAGTTTGGCGCCGACGCAGCCCACATCTTTCCTCATGCAGATGCCCAGCATCTCCCCGATCGAGTCGGGTTCGATCACCTGTGTATCATTGTTGAGCAGCAGCAGATAGTCTCCCTTCGCCGCCGCGGCTCCGTAGTTGTTGATCGCGGAATAATTGAAAGGCTTCTCCCAGCGCAGGATCCGGATGCCCGGATAGCGTTCCTTCAGTTTTCGGTAGGCCGGGAAGGTCTCCTTATCACGCGAGTTGTTTTCAATGATGAGCACCTCGATATTGCGGTACCTGTTCTTCTCATAAAGAGAGGCTACGCATCGCTCCAGGTCCTTATGGTGGTCCATATTGGGGATGATCACGGAAACGAGCGGATCGCCCGGCGTGCCGTACCGGACATGGTAAAGTCCCCAAAGTTCCATCATCTCCACCCTGCCCGGGATCTTTTTCCTGGAAAGCTGAGCTTCAATGGCTTTTCTTCCCGCCTCATAGGCATACATCTTGCTCTGCGGGTTCTGGGCGGTCGAATTCGGATGGTTGCGCCAGTAATACAGCACACGCGGAACATGGACCACCCGGCGGGCATTCTCCGTAGCCCGCAGCACCAGATCATAATCCTGGGCTCCGTCATACTCGCTGCGGAAACCGCCAAGCCGGTCAAAGAGCTTCTTCCTGATCACAAGAAGATGCGTAATATAATTATGTGACCGCAGCAGGTCCGGTGAAAAATCCGGCTTCAGGTTCGGGTCAAAATGCCTTACACCTTCCATATCGATCTTATCCTCATCGGAATAGACCACGTCCGCCTCCGGATTCAGGTTAATGGCCTGCACCATCTCGAACAGAGCATCCGGCGCAAGCAGGTCATCATGGTCAAGCAGGGCGATAAAGTCCCCTCCGGCCAGCTTGGCCGCCTCATTGGTATTGCCGGAGATTCCCAGATTTTCTTCAAGGAAGCTGACCTTGATGCGCGAATCGGACCCGGCATACTCTCTGAGGATCCCGGCAACCTCTTCATTGCGCTCCAAGGCGCCGCTGCCGTTCGTTTTCACGCTCGCATCCGCAATGCAAAGTTCCCAGTTGGCATAGGTCTGGGCCTTTACCGACTCGATCATCGCTGCCAGATAATCACGGGGCGTATTCCATGTCGGCACCAGCAGACTTACCTTCGGCTGCTGCGTCAGATGTGTCATTCTCTGCTCAGCCAGGGTCTGCTCTGAAGCACTGTGGGCAGCAAACCATTCGGCGTATTCCTCATCTACCGGCTCTTTTCCTTTGATCAGGCCGATTCCGGCCATTCTGGCCGCCGTATAATTCCTGGCCTGCCTGAGTTTTTCAATTCCCCTCCAGCCCCGGGTACCGAGGACGGCGTCCAGCTGCTGCCGGAGCATCGCCGCCTCGTGACGGCTCTGCTCAAGCGCTTTTCCGGCTTCATACATACCCGGAAGGACATCCTGCGGCTGAAGCAGCACGATCACGCCTTCAATGGTAAAACGATCGATCTGATCCACCGGGCCTTCCAGCACATAAGCCGGATCGATCGTCCAGAAATCTGTCCACCCTTCGCTCTGGAAACCGCTTAAGGGATGAAGTTTAAGCTGGGCGGGCGATTCGATCTTCTCGATCCGCACCCGGCACAGATGGTTTTCCACCGGATCCCAGCGCAGGTATTTCGGATATCCGAGATCTTTTA
>JBGUOI010000032.1:0-12899 GCA_045118075.1 Porcincola sp.
TCTGCCTGCACCGCCTTTTTCTACGACAGCTTCCTCAACCTTGGCAAGGATCTTCTCGAAGTCGCCGGCTTCCTCGGTGAGGTCAAGTCACAGAGCTCAGGGATAACACATCAGCGGGGAGGGAAGGTCAGCTTCGATAAAGTATCCGCCGTACTCAAGCAGCTGCTTCAGCAGCGGCTCGGTATGAGCATCGTTCGTGCAGAAGTAAGCGGAGTTCGTGCCGTACTTCTCGATCCACTCCGGAACATGCTCAAGAATGTAAGCCTGGGCACCGGGAACACCAACGTCTGTGGTGGGATCGGGAGCGGTCTCCATTTCGAACTTCATACCAAACTCTTCGCAGGCTGCCTTCATGATGGCAACACGGCGGCTCATTGTCTCATAGGACAGATGACGCGGGAAGGAGATATGTACGAAAGTATCGCATCCAAGCTCGTGAGCTGTACGGATGATCAGATAGCCGCGGGCGACGAAGTCATTGTTGCAGACAAGGTCAGCAGCGCTGCCGATCTCGGGAAGGTCCTCATGGGACTCACCGGCCAGGCAAAGGATGTCAGGTCTTCTCTCTTTGATCTGACGGAACGCCTCGGTGGTGCCGGGGATCGCCTGGTTGACGATGATGGCCTTCATATCGGGATCATCAGACAGGTTAACGATCGTCTGGATAGTGGTCTCAAGCTCTTCTGTGAAGTTGTCCGGATAGATCGCGAGTTTCACGCGGTCTTCGCCGTACATAGCCTGGAAAGCTTCCGCGCCGCGGCGGTCATCTTCAGACTGTGAAACGGAACCGGTCACGATACCGATGTGATAGTCGCCGGAAGCGGCTGCTTCGGTGCCGAGCTCTTCAGCCACGGCTTCGTCTGTGTCATCTTCCAGATCGATGGTCTCAACGCTGGCCGCAAAAGCGGTAAGGGCGAAAGACATGACCATGATCACGGAGATAAGCAGGCTCATGAATTTTTTCATTACTCTTTTCCTCCTTAAATTTGTGTTCAGAAACAAGCCTTATTTTACACCTCTTTACTGTGAGCGTCAATTAAAAAGGATACGCCCGGAAACGAAGATATTCGTCCCGCATCAGCCCTGGCTGCGGTAAAAAGATGTCCAGGGCATGGAGGACGGAAGCTCGGAAAATGCGTTCTTCTCATACACGCTTGTTTTCCCGTCCGATCCGATCCGGATCACCCGGTCAGCGAGCGTAAGCGAGTCGGACATACTGACTGTCAGGATCAGGACGGCGACTCCCTCCTCCCGGATGCGCTCGAGCAGCTGCCATATCTTCTGACGGAGCGCAACGTCCGCTCCCTTGAAAGGCTGTTCGGCGATCACTGCCAACGGCCGCTGCAGACGAATCCGCATATAGATCAGCTCCGTGCGTTCTTCCCGCGACAGCTCGCCTACATTCCGGTCAAAGATATCCCTGCCCGTGATCCGGATATATTCTTCTTTCATCATCGCCCGCATGCGCCTGTTTCTCCAGATATCAGGGAAACCGTGATCCATGTTCATGCACAGGTTATCCATGACGCTCATCTCCGGAAAGATCATCGTGTCCGGCGCATTCTCGGCAATAACGGCGATCCTCCGCAACTGACCAAGATTTAGCCGTCTTCCCCGACCGCTTTTCTTTTTTTCTCCCGGAAAACTGAATTGCAGAGCATTATCTTCAAACGGCCCTGAAAACGCATGCATCAATTTCTGGTACGGTCTCGTATCAAGGAACTGCAGCGCCAGGCATTCTCCTTTGTGCAGACAGAGCGCATAAGGCAGCACGTCTGTCCTGATCTCCAATACCGGCTGGGCTGTATCCGGTCTGGGCTGAACGGCCAGTGCACCGCTCACTTTCCTGTAAAAAGACTTTGCGTAAACACGATAAATGGAATCGGCCAGTCTGCCGCGCTCTGCCTCATCGCGCAGATCTGCTGTCATCTCGACTGTTCCGTTGTTGAAAATAGCGGTGCGCGTACAGATGCTGCAGATCTCCTCAAAGTGCATGCTGATATACATAAAAGCGTAGCCCTGGCCGGCATAATGGCGGATGATCCCGGAAAGAGCCTGCAGCTGCTCTTCACTCAGAAGCGAACCGATCTCCCGCAGGATGATCAGTCTGTGGCCGAGTATGACGGCCCGAAGGATCTGCGTGACCACGTTCTGCAGCGGATCCAGTTTTTCCGCGGGTTCATCAAGCGGAATATGCAGCCCGAACCTCTCCGGATCCAGATCCGCCAGACAGGGGGCGGCAATTGCGCGAAGAGTACTTTTCCTGATCAGTTCCTCCCTGCCCGGGCGGAAGACACACAGGTTTTCCGCGACGCTCATCCCTTCTACCAGGGCATTATTCCCGTCGATCAGCGTGATCGGATTGCGCGTTTTCTTTTCCTCACGCCAGGAATTGATGCATTTCTCGCAGTAATAAATATGACCATAATAGATCGGAGCATTATACAGCAAAGTCTCCAGCAAGCTTTCGAGCCCGTAGGTATTGATCGGCTGCAGTCCAGAGATCTCTCCGGCGGGAATGCGCAAAGATACCCCTTCCAGCAGTGTCTGTTCCCCGATTCTCGTCGTGACGTTTTCAAGGCGGAGTACTTCGGTCTTCATAACGGCTTATTCTCCTGTCCGCTGTGTCGTGTAAGGAATCGATATTTCCACTTCAGTCCCCTGTCCGAGGAGCGAATAAACATGGATCCCATATTCCTCGCCGAAGATCAGGCGGATGCGATTGTTGACATTCGTCAGCGCGACTCCGCCTTTCCGGCCATGTTCGGAACTGTCCGGTTCCTGCGCACCTAAGCGCAGTTTTGCATTGAGCTCCCGAAGCTGGTCTTCTCCCATGCCGACTCCGTTGTCGCGCACACTGATCACCATACGGCTCTGCGACCGCTCCAGGAGGATGCGCGTCACGCCCTCACCGATCTTAAGTTCTGTCCCGTGAATAATGGAATTTTCGATAACCGGCTGCAGCGTCAGTTTCGGGATGAGCGCCTTTTTAAGATCGTCCCATTCCTCTTCTTCCCAGGCCATTTCCAGGCGCAGCCTGCTGCCGAACCGGTACTGCTGGATCTTGAAATACGTCCGGCAGTTCTCCAGTTCCTCTTCGATCGTGACCAGATTCTCTGTCCGGCTGATCGTATAGCGGAAGAATGTCGCCAGTGCCTCCGTCATATCCGCCAGCGAATCCATGCCGGCCAATAGTGCTTCCGAGCGGATTCCGTCCAGGGTATTGTACAGAAAATGGGGATTGATCTGGTTCTGCAGCGCCCGGTACTGTGCCTGCCGTTTACTCAGGTCGATCGCATCAGCCTTGTCAGCCAGAAGGTTAAGGTGAAGGAGCGTCTGCTCCGAAGAAGGAGAATACATCATGGGGCTGGCGATCAGCTCCGACATCGGTATATATCCTTCCGCAAACTTCCTGCTCTGGCTCGCCAGGAAACGATAAGGTTTTACCAGGAAGAAATAACCGGCCGCGGCAAAGATGATCCCGGCCGCCATGAGAAGTACGGTCCTTCCCGGGAAGAACCTTCCTTTTCGGGGCAGAGGGATGACAAGCAGGACAAGCAGCACGGTGAAAAGAAGGCCAAGATAGCACTGTAGCCTGTATGAAAGATATTTCATGTTTGCCCGGATCTTTTTCATCTTCTTTACCCGTATAACCTGCGGTAGGATGCCGGCGTTACGCCGAAATTCTTTTCAAAAAGTCTCGAGAAATGCTTTACATCATTGTAGCCTACTTTCTGGCAGATCTCCGCTACCGACAGCGGCGTCTCCCTCAGCAGCCGTTTTGCTTCCTCAAAACGGACAGAAGAAAGATACCTGGCAAAGCCCTCTCCGTTTTCCTTTTTGAACAGTACGCTGAAATAAGCTTCCGTCAGCCCGACATGCTCTGCAACCAGTTCCAGCGTAAGCGGTTTATCGAAGTTGCTGCGGATATACTGTTTGGCCAGCCGTACCGGCCGGTTCGCCTGGTCTTCCTTATCTCGCGTCAGCTCTTCCATGAGAACTGCGGAAAAGCGTTCAAGTTCCTCAAACAGCTCCTTTTCGGAAACGCAGAAGCCGGTCTTTTTCAGGAACTCGTCTCTTTTAATGCTCTGCTGTGAGACCTCAAGGCGCATCAGCAGCATGATGCCGGCCTGCTGCACCAGTTCGAGCACTTCCCATCCGTGGACCCCGTTAGTCTTCTTTACCCCCTCACGCAGCTTTCGGATCGCCTCAGATAAGCTCTCCGGGTCGCGAAGTTCCAGTGCGGGGGCTGTATCACGCATAAAATGATCCAGGAGGACTCCGCCCGACAGTGTCTCGCTTGTCACATCTTCCGTATAAAATTTCCCGTTTCCATGAAGCAGCCTCTCTTTGACTGCCTTAAAAGCACTGTCCATCGCAGCCGGCAGCTTCCCGGGCTCTTGTGCAGGGATGCCTGCTCCCATGGAAACACAGCCTGTCCCGACCATTCCCTGAGCCGCGGCAATTCTCCTGAGGCTTTCGCGTGCACGGAAAATCGCTTCATTTTCCATGCCGTCATGACAGCTCAGCACGCAGGTACACCGGCTGCCGCCCCAGCTGATCACCAGGTCCTCGCAGCAAGAATCAAGCTGTGACGTAAAGATTCTTTCCGCTCTCTCCCAGAAAACGCGAAGGATCTGGGGATCGAACTCATCAGCAGGAGCATCCAGTTCCAGCGCCAGGACAATCAGCGGTCCTTCGGAATACCTGAAATAGTAATATTCATTCAGCCGCTGCTTCGTGATCTGCATGGAAGGATTCATAATGAGGCTGCCGACAAGCGTGGACCGGGCCCGCCTCACGGCTTCTTCATTTTCCTCCCGGATCACCTGCACTTCGCTGCTCCTGCGTTTTTCTTTCCGGATGTCCTCCGTCAGCTTTCGAAGTGTCTCATTGAGTTCCGAGCGGTTGATCGGCTTCAGAAGATAGCCTTTTACGCCATATTCGATCGCGGTCTGTGCATACTCAAAATTTGAGTAGCCGCTGATAATGATGATCTTTGTCTGCGGCGAAATCTGGTTCACTTCCCGGATCAGGTCCATTCCGCCCAGTCCCGGCATACGGATATCGGTGATCAGAATATCCACGTTTTCCTTCTTTACCAGTTCCAGGGCTTCCAGTCCGTTGGAAGCAGTTCCCTTAACACTGATTCCCAGTTCGTCCCATTCCCCGAGGGCCAGCATCAGCCTGCAGATTCGCTCCTCGTCATCTGCCATCACCAGAGAGATCATAAACTATGGCCATCCTTTCTGTCGTCCGATATCTTAAGGAGCCGCCGGCTTATGCCGGCGGCTCCCTGTTATCAAAGTGTTTGATAAGCGCTCTTTATGCCTGATGTCAGTATAGGGATTTCATGGTTTAAAATCAACCCGTCATTCCCCATTATCCCCAAGATGTGCGCTTAAGGCTGTATGATCACTCTGTTGCAGCTTCTTCTTCGCCGCCTGCAAGAGCCTCAGCTGTCAGAACGGAAACGCCCGTATCCGTCACAGCGCCGCCAAGATCCTCGCCGTTAAGAGCCTTAATGCAGGCCTGTACGCCAAGTTTGCCCATGACATCGGGATTCTGTGCCATTGTGCAGTACAGATATCCGTCTGTGATCAGGCCCTGAAGCGTATCGGACTTATCAAAGCCAACACCGATAACTTCCGTTCCCTCATTCGCTTTGATCGCATTGCCGACACCTGTGGAAGCACCTTCGTTGGTGCCATACAGACCGACAACACCCTGAGTCAGATAGTTCTCAGCGATCGTCTGAGCCTTGGCAGCATCGCCTTCGCAGTACTGAGTCTCAAGCAGGTTGAACTCCGTTCCTTCGAATGCATCACGGAAGCCCATCTCACGCTGGATAGCGGTATTGGTGGAGTTGTTGACGTTGACGATACCGATGTCACCGGAGGTAACGCCGGCATCTGCCAGAGCCTGGATCAGCTGCTCGCCGGCTGTATGTCCGGCAGCGTTGTTGTCGGTCGAGAAGGTAGCTTCTGCTTCTACATTGGCCGGGGAATCAACATAGACGATCTTGATGCCGGCATCCTTTGCCTCGTTCAGAGCGCCGGAGATGGCGTCTTCGCTGTTGGCGGCGATGATGATGCCGTCCACGCCCTTGGCTACCGCATTGTTGACAGCCTCGATCTGAAGAGCGTCATCCTTTTTCTCCGGAGACATAACAGTAAGCGTAACTCCGTCTGCATCGGCCTCAGCCTGTGCGCCCTCGATCAGGGATACCCAGTGCTGGTCAATGGAGTCCATGGTGATCACGGCCAGATCATAAGCCTCGTTGGCTGTTACGGCCTCTTCCGCAAAGCTGGCGGTGGCAAGACCAGCGACCATTGCTGCGCTGACAGCTGCAACCATAAGTTTTCTGTTCATAATCATTCCTCCTTGTAGAATTGATCTATCCTTAACAGGTTTCTGCGCCCTGTTCAGGCCACTTTAAATTGTTTTTACGCTTCTTTTTTCGCGCGTCTGGAAATATGGCTTCCGTTTCGGATGACCACATCCAGCAGCACCGCCATAACAACGATCACACCGATCACGATGCGCTGCAGGCCGATCTGGGCGCCGATCATGTTCAGGCCATTCTCCAGAATCTGCCATACGCCTGCGCCGCCGAAGGTACCCAGCAGGAGGCCTGCGCCGCCCAGCGGGGAAATGCCGCCGATAACGCCGGCCGCGACGCCGTACATCTCATACATGTTGCCGGCGTCCATGTTGCCCATGCCGGCCTGCGCTCCCAGGATGAGTCCGACGATCGTGGAGCAGATCGCGCTAACCGTGTAGGCCTTTACGGTCGTCATCACGACGTTGACGCCGGAGAGCCTGGCCGCGTCGACGTTGGAGCCGATCGCATAGATATGACGGCCGGAGCGGGTCTTTGAGAGCAGGAAGAAGAAGATCAGGAAGGTGATCAGCGCGATCCAGAAGGTATTGTAGATACCCAGCGTCTTTCCGTAGTAGAAGAACTTCTGGAATGCATCCGCGCTCTCCTTGCCGATACCGCTCGCGATATTGTCGGTGTTGCGGTTGCCGTTGACGATAAAGGCAATACCTCTGGTGACGAACATGGTTCCGAGGGTTGCGATAAAGGGCGGAAGCTTGAATTTTCCGACCAGGAACCCGTTCACGATGCCTACCGCGATGGACGCCGCCACCGTCACAAGGACCGCCGCCGCGATCGGTACGCCGTGGGACATCAGTGTACAGGAGATCATCGCTGCCATGCCGACCACCGAACCGATCGACAGGTCAATGTTGCCCGTGATCATCACGTAGCTCTGCCCGATGCCGATCAGCACATATTTTGACATGGAACGCATAAGGTTCAGGTTATTCTGTGCGGAAAAGACCTTATGGTCGATCATTCCAAAAACGAGATAAATGACGATCAGGCCAACAAACGCCGTCAGGCTGCTTCCCATGCCTTTGATCTCGCTCAGTTTTCCGAATACTGATTTTTTCTTATCCACGTTCCTTCCCCTCCGTTCTGCCATCGGCTTTTCCGAGTTTATTCTCAAACATGGTCGCATACCGCATGATCTCCTGCTGCGTCGTGGACCGCGCATCCAGTTCTCCGGTGATCCTTCCGTCGCACATCACGATGATCCTGTCCGCGATCCCCAGAACTTCCGGCAGCTCCGAAGAGACGAACATAACGGCAATGCCCTTCTGTTTAAGCTGGTTCATGAGATTATAGATCTCTACCTTTGCGCCGACATCGATACCGCGCGTCGGTTCGTCAAAGATTACCACCTTCGAATCCCGGACCAGCCATTTGCCGACAACGACTTTCTGCTGGTTGCCGCCGGAGAGGGTGTTGGCATCCTTCTCGACGCTCGGAGTCTTGATCGAAAGCTCCGATACGGCCTGGTCGCACAGCGCATCCTCCTTGGCCCGGCTCAGGACGCCGCTCTTTCCGCCGATCACATCCAGGTTCGGCAGCGCGATGTTCTGCCGGATGGAAAGTTTAGTGCACAGTCCGTCTTTTTTCCGGTCCTCCGGAGCCAGGACGATGCCGGCTTTGATCGCATCCAGCGGGCTGGATATGTTCAGTTTCTTTCCCTCCAGCCAGATCTCTCCGCTCGTCTTGGGATCTACGCCGAAGATCGCCCGGGTGGTCTCTGTGCGTCCTGCACCCATCAGGCCGGCGAACCCTACGATCTCGCCTCTGTACAGGGAGAAATTAATGTCCCTCACCAGTCTTCCGGCATTCAGGTTCTTAACCTCAAAGACCTTCTCTCCTTTTTCACATGCTATCCTCGGGAAGCGCTCCTTGATCTCGCGGCCGACCATGTGCTCGATGATCTTGTCCATCGTAAGATCTTTATAATCTGCCATCGTGATGAACTGGCCGTCGCGCATGATGGTCACGCGGTCCGCGATATGTTCCAGCTCCTCCAGCCTGTGAGAGATATAAATAATGCCGCAGCCCTGTTCCTTTAGCCTTCCGATGATACGGAAAAGCTCTTCGATCTCTTTGCTGGTCAGCGCGGAAGTCGGCTCATCCATGATCAGGACTTTAGCATGGACTGACAAAGCCTTCGCGATCTCGATCATCTGCTGCTTGGAAACGGGAAGGTCACCGACGATCCGCCTCGGGCTGATATCCACCCCGAGCTCGTCCAGATAATGCCTGGCCTCTTCTTCCATCTTCGCGTTGTTCAGCGTCAGCTTTCCTTTGATCTCCCGTCCGAGAAACATATTTTCACAGACGGTCAGATGGCGGCACATGTTCAATTCCTGGTGGATGATCGCTACACCGGCTTCCCGGGCGGTGGTCGGGTTCAGGTCCCCGTATTCTTTCCCGAATATCCGGACTGTCCCTGCATCCCTTGTATACACGCCGCTGAGGATCTTAACGAGAGTAGACTTGCCGGCACCGTTTTCGCCCAGCAGTGCCATGACCTCGCCTTCGCGCAGTTCCAGCTTTACATCGCTAAGCGCCTGTACGCCTGAGAACGCTTTCGAGATATGCTCCATCTCGACAATCACATTGCCCATATGACACCTCTTTCCTGCAGTTTTTGCAGGCAACTTCACTGCCTGATAATATTATAGACGATATCCCGTTGTGAAAAAGTAAGGTATATTTTCGGTTTTGGGGGGTAAAATTTGGATGAAAAATGCCGGGGCCGTACGCCGGCCCCGGCTCATAGTTCTATTCAGTTCAGTTTCAGACTTCCAGGCCCTTTTTTATTGCCGAAACGATCGACAGTCCCGGTTTGTAATACGGGATGACCATCGCCTGCAGGCCGTGATAGATATCATTTTTACCCGGCCAGACCGTCTCGATCAGCTGATTGCTGCGGTCGAGCTGGCTGTACCATCCGCCGACTTCATGGTCAACAACGCATTCATCCAGGTACTTCATATAATCCGCATACATCTGCGCGTATTTTTCTTTCCCGGTCACCCGGTAAAGGGTCGCGGATGTGTTAATGGCTTCCGCCAGCACCCAGTACATGCGGTCATGGACAACAGGCTTTCCGTCCCATCCCGTCGTATAGACGATCCCCGGTGCGCCGTCGCAGTTCCAGCCGTCTTCCATGGACCGGCAGAACATATTCTCAGCTGCCGTGATATATTTTTGAGCCTTCTCACTGTCCCCGGGGTAAGCGGAAAGTGCCCACTGAGTAATAAGTCTGGCCCACTCGGCGCCGTGTCCGGGCGTGGCTCCGTAGGGTTTGAACTGGTCATCCGGTCTGTCTTTGTTGCAGTCCAGATCCGGCACCCAGTCGCTGTTGTAGTGCTCCGGAAGCCTCCAGTCATGCTGTTCCGCCAAGGCGGCAGTACGCTCGATAATGCGTCCTGCCCTCCTGCGCCATTTCTCATCTCCGGTCGCATCGGAAGCTGCAAGGAATGCCTCGACAGAATGCATATTGGAGTTCATTCCGCGGTATCCGTCGCACTCGGTAAACTCTGTATTCCAGACATCGCGTGCCATCCCGGCTTCCTCATCCCAGAAGTACTTATCATAGACCGCAACAGCCTCTTCCAGCAGCTCTTTTCCGCCTTCCACGCCCGCTGTCATGGCAGAAGCGCCGGCCAGAATGGAGAATGCATGCGTATAGCAAAGTTTTCCTTCCATCGGAGAACCGTCCGGCTTAAGACCGACATACCAGCCGCCGTGCTCTTTATCCTTCTGTTCTCCTGCCAGTCCCCTGAGCGCCGCTTTTACAAGATCCGTGCTGTCCTCAAAGCCAAGCAGCAGTCCCATGCTGTAGCAGTGAGCAAAGCGGGATGTTTCAAATGTCTCTCTGTTTTTTTCCGGCCACGGGGAACCGTCGCTGTGAAGATACCACGCGCTGCCGCCGGGTGATGCAAAATGCCTGCCAAAACGCAGGAAAGTGTCCCGCTGTTCTTTCAAAAATGCCCGGTTTTCGGGTGTATCGATCTGATACTTTTTGTCTGTCATTTCCATACCCTCCAATCGAGAAGCCTTCTCCTTACAGTTCGGTCCTTGCCGCCGTCTTAAGAGCGATCTCCATCATTTCATGGAAGCTGTCCTGACGCTCGATCGCACTCAGGGCTTCTCCGGTAAAGATATGGTCAGAGATCGTCAGGATGGAAAGCGCCCTCTTTCCTCTGATCTGTGCCTGCAGGTACAGGCCGGCTGTCTCCATCTCAACTGCCAGGTGGCCGGTGGCCTTTGCTTTGTCATTCACCTTGGCCGCTGCATTCGGGAAATAGAAATAGTCGGAAGTATACACGCAGCCAATGGCTGTATGGACACCCTGCTCATCCGCCGCCTCTTTGGCTTTCAGGAGCATGTCAAAGTCTGCCGTCGGAGCCATGGTTCCCGGAAGGTCGATGCAGTCTGTCATGGAGCTGTTGGTGGACGCGGACATAGCCAGCAGCACGTCGCGCACATGAACATTATCGCCGATGCCGCCTGCGCTTCCTACACGGATCACGGCCTCAACGCCGAAGAACTCGAACAGCTCGGTAACATACAGCCCGATGGAAGGCATGCCCATGCCCGATCCCATAACGGAGACCTCTTTGCCTTCATAAGTGCCGGTGTAGGCAAGCATGTTCCTGACATCGTTCACAAGAACCGGGTTCTCCAGATAATGCTCCGCAATATACTTAGCCCTGAGCGGATCGCCGGGCATAAGAACCACTTTCGCAAAATGAGTGCCGGGTTTAAGTTCAATACAAGCAGACGGGGACGAAGTCATCATAGTTGTTTACCTCTTTTCCTGAATAATCTGACGCGGCATGGTCCGGACTTACGGACAAGTCATCTGCGCCGCAGTTTTCACGCTGTTTTTATTATAATCGATCCTTTTAGTTTTTCAACATACCGGTTTTTGAAGCTCGCAGAAGCGAAAAACTTGTTGCGGCGTAGGGTTTTCGCCTTTCCCGAATAGTAGATGCCCGTTCCCGCGTTCAGATATGTTCGGCCGGCGTAGGGTTTTCGCCTTTTCCGGATAGTAGATGCCTGTTCCCGCGTTCAGGTAAAAAAGCGGCGAAGAATATTGGTTATTTGCGCTTTTTGTACGCCTATCCCTTGCAAAAAAGCCGAGTCAGCGTTTATAATGCATGGACAGGCAATATTTCTTCAGGAGGAATTACACATGCATATGCAATATAAAACCCGCGGAACCTGCTCTTCCATGATCGAATTCGATCTGGATGGAAAAACCGTTCGCAATGTTCGTTTTATTAACGGCTGCAGCGGCAATACTCAGGGTATTTCCAGACTGGTGGAAGGAATGGACGTTGATGAAGTGATCAGCCGTCTCGAAGGCGTTGACTGCGCCGGACGAGGCACTTCATGTCCTGACCAGCTTTCAAAAGCACTGCGTCAGGCAAAAGCAGCGGAGAGTTCCCACTAAAAAAGCTGCCGCATCAACGCGGCAGCTCTTTTTATCTTCAATACCCCTCAACCCTTCTTAGCTTTCTTAAGTCATACCGCTTCTTCCCGGCTTCCCACTCTGCCTTCTCTGACTCTGTGGTGATCTCAAGTTCCGGCACGGGAAGCGGTTTTCCGTTCTCATCCACGGCGACCATCACGAAATAAGCCCGGTTGATGCTTCGTCGGAAGCCTTCCTCATTCTCAACATAGGTATCGACACGTACCTCCATGGATGTTGTGCCGACGTAGGTAACCTTACCCACCAGAACAATCAGATCACCGCCATAAGCGCCGGCCTTGAATGAAAGGTTGTCAACAGCGGCTGTCGTCACGTGGCATCCGCAATGCCTGCGGCTGACCACTCCGGCCACTTCATCGATCCACTCCATCAGGAAGCCGCCGAAAAGACGCCCGTAAGGATTAATATGCTGCGGCCGGATCACGTGAACCTGTTCTGTAAGAGAATCTGCAACGCACTTCTTCATCACTTAGTCCTCACTTTTCATCACACTCCCGGAAAAAACACGGTAAACGCCGTCTCTTTTCCTTCCTCACTCTCTACTTTGATTTTTCCTTTATGGATGTCCACGATATCCTTCGCGATCGACAGCCCCAGTCCGAACCCTTCCACTTCCCGGTTATGGGCCTGGTCCGCGCGGTAGAACCGGTCAAAGATCTTATCCAGGTTTTGCGCGGCGATTCCCTGCCCGGTATTTTTTACCTGCAAATAACATGTCTTTCCTTTCCTTCCGGTCGAGACGCTGATCGTTCCGCCTTCATCGGAATATTTCAGTGCGTTTCCCAGAAGGATCACGGTCAGCTGACGGATCATCTCTCCGTCACCCATACAGGTCAGTCCTTCTTCGATATCCGTTTCAAGCTTTTTTCCCGCCTCAAAGACGGTACTCTCAAAGGGCAGGACGACCGAGAGGACTGCTTTCCCCAGATCGGTCTCTTTAAACTCCGGTTTGACCGTCTTTTTATCCATTCGGGCGAGTGCCAGAAGATCATTCAGAAGCTTATTTGAACGGTTTACCTC
>JBGUOI010000033.1:0-8941 GCA_045118075.1 Porcincola sp.
TTATCAAATGGTCGGGGAAGTGGTTTTCATCCGATGTGGCGGTATACATGCTTTTGGCCAGACTTTTTGTGAAAAAAACGGCCGTATGGAAACAATCAAGCAGGTCGCGGTAACGAAGCCTGTGATCGGCACTTTCAAACATATTGTGATGGGTCAGTTCCAGCAAACATTTTTCGCTCCAATTCATATGTTTCTCTCCCTCTTCCATCTCTATCCCTGATTTTTTGAATATCCTTAATAATAGTCTAAAATTCTGAAAGATACAACCTCCATTTTATGGAATATACATTTTTTTATCATAATATTTTTTCTGTTTATTTAATATTCTGTATGCTATAATATGGGCAGTGTATTTCGGTATTAAACCGATAAAAAACGGATAAAACTATTATTTTTTGAAAGGAGCAGGAAATGGGTTTAGAGTCATTAGGCAAAAAAATCGCACAGCTTGGCCAGGACACCAGGAGCAGTGTCCAGAAGATGGGCAATGTGATCTCCATTAATTCCAAGATCGCGGAAGAGACCGATAAACTGAATGGTCTGCTTGCCCAGATCGGTTCGGCGGCTGTTGAAAAATTCCAGGATAATCCCCCTGAGGGACTGGAAGAGGTTTTCGAACAGGTGAAAGCTGCGAAGGAAAGCATCGCTGCTCTGAAAGAACAGCGTGAGAAAGCAAAAGGTGTCGTAACATGTCCGGAGTGCGGAAAAGAATATCCCGCCGGTGAGAAATTCTGCTCAGCCTGCGGCGCAAAGCTTCCGGAGCCGGATCCGATCGACAGACTGGCTGAAGATGCAAAATCAGCGGTCGATGAGGCCGGTGACGCTGTAAGTGAGGCCGCCGACAAAGCGAAGGGCTTCTTCTCTTCCTTCGCAGGAAAAGCAGATTCTTTCGTCAAAGGCTTTACCTCCGGTATGAATAAGGACAATGAAGAAGAACCGGCCGCCGATGAAGAAGCCGCTGCTGAAGGTGAAGAACCTGCCGCTGAAGGTGAAGATGTTGAAGAAGCATTCTTCGAGGAGGCTTCGCAGGAAGCTGAGGCTGAAGTCGACAAGGCAGCTGAATTCGGAAAGAAAGCCGGCAAGGCTGCTTCCAGCGCTGTCAGCGAAGCCCAGAAGATGGCATCTTTATTCGTCGGAAAGGTGACTGAGGCGCTCAATGCGGCAAAGGATTCCGCTAAAGATGCCGCGGATGATCTTCAGGATGAGGCTGAGGAAGTGTTCGGAGAGGCAAAGGAAGCCGCCGAAAACGCAGCGGATGCGGCAGAAGATGCATTTGGTGAAGTAAAAGAGGCAGCTCAGGAGACTGTTGATGCTGCTGCGGACGCCGCCGAAGAGGCTGCCGAAGCTGTGGAAGACGCTGTGGAAGAAGCGAAAGAAGCTGTTTCGGACAAGCCGGAAGAAGAGTAAGAACTCTGTTTAAAAGAAAAACGGATCCCTGATCTTCTATGATGAAAAGACCGCCGCAGGGCGGTCTTTTTAAGTTGCCCGAACTCGGGAAGCGATGGTATAATCAGTAAGTGGCCCGAAGACCGGGATTTGAATAGTTATTAAAAGGAGATATACAGCATGAAAAAAATAATGGCAATTATGCTTTCATTCAGCCTGGCCGCCCTGGCAGCCGGCGTTGGCTTTGCGGATGAACTTCCCTATGAAACGGAAGAACTTCCGTATGAAACCGAGGAAGCATTCGAAGAATATGAGGAAGAAGAGATCTTCCCCAGCTGGAATCCGGATGCGCCGGCACTTAATACGCTGATGGATTATGTCGAGTCCGTGACGGATTTAAGTTCTGATGATTATATCCCGGAACCGGACAGGATCGCGGTGTTCGATATGGACGGAACTGTATACGGCGAACTTTTCCCGACTTACCTTGAATACTACATGCTGGCCTGGCGTATTCTTAAAGATCCTACATTCGAGCCGGATGAGGAGCTTCTGGCTCTTGGCCGGGAACTGCGCGAATCCGTGATCGAGCATTCTTTTGCGGAAGATATGCCTATACGCCATGCCCTCGGGGCAGCAAGAGCGTATGCCGGAATGACCCTGAACGAGTTTGCCGACTTTGTGACGGAGATCCTGCTCAGAGATGTGGACGGCTTTGACGGCATGACTTACGGGGAAGCTTTCTACCAGCCGATCATCGAAGTTGTCGAGTACCTGCAGGAGAACGGATTTAAGGTATATATCGTCAGCGGCAGCGACCGGTTTATCTGCAGGACACTTATCGAAGGCGCCATGGATATCCCGTATGAGAACATCATCGGCATGGATGTGGCTGTTGAAGCGACCGGCCAGCACGGTGAGGACGGCCTTGACTATGTCTTCAGTGCGAATGATGACGTGATCCGTACGGACAAGCTGCTTATCAAGAACCTGAAGATGAACAAGGTTGCGCAGATCGTCAGGGATATCGGGCATCAGCCTGTCCTCTCCTTCGGAAACAGCAGCGGCGATGTCAGCATGCATATGTACACCATCAGCCACAATCCGTATAAGAGCGCGGCCTTCATGCTGATCGCCGATAATGAGCAGCTCGATTACGGCAATGAGGAGAAAGCGCTTGAGCTCGGAAGGCAGTGGGAAGAGAGCGGCTTTAATGTCATTTCCATGAAAAACGACTTCCTGACGATCTACGGCGAAGGCGTTGAGAAGACCGGTTCGTTCCATTGGGCCGAGGAACTGGCCGAAGACCGTGAACCGGTTACGGAGGAACTTTTGGAAGAGGGAACCGAATCGGTGGAAGCGGCGTAAAGAAGATGGGATCAGACATGCAGGAGATCATTCTGGCTTCTTCTTCTCCCAGAAGAAGCGAGTTGCTAAGGCTGATCGGCGTCCCGTTCCGGGTGCTTCGCTTTGACGCACCGGAGACGATCACGCAGACACAGCCGGAAAAAATCGTGGAAGAACTGTCTTTTCAGAAAGCGTCCCATGCTGCCAGACTTCCGGAGATCTTCTCAGGCGAGGAGAAGTCAAGAATCATCCTGGGAGCCGATACCATCGTATGGGCCGGAGGCCGTGTGCTCGGAAAACCGAAAAGCCGGGACGAGGCCAGGCAGATGATCATTGAACTCCAGGGTGCTGTGCATGAGGTCTATACCGGTGTCACTCTTTTGAGGCAGGACAGAGCGGATGCCCCGGAAAATCAGGCAGAATGCAGCGCTGACACTTTTTATGCCAGGACGGCGGTGCATGTACACTCGATGTCCGGGAGGGAGATCGAGGCGTACCTGGATACCGGTGATTCCATGGACAAAGCAGGGGCCTACGGGATACAGGGGCCTTTTGCCGCATATATTGACGGTATTGAAGGAGACTATTTCAACGTGGTGGGACTGCCGGTGAGCATGGTATGGCAGCACCTGAAAAAGATCCAGGAGATAACGGGGTAAAGGTTATGTTTACGAATGAGCAGCAGGCATTATTTAATCAGGGCTACTATGCCTACCAGAACCTGACGGATTTTATCCGGAAGGCAGTCGGAAAAAGCGGAAAAGAAGCTGAGAAGAAGACCATGTACGCGGATCTGCAGATCCAGGGCATTTTAGCGCGGATCGGCCTTTCCGGCGGCCCCCTTTCAGACGAGGAGCAGATGTATATCAAGTCACTCATCTCCACCGCCAGGGAACTGGGGGAGAAAGTGGCCGGTTATGACCGCTTCTATATGGACATCAACGAAAAGAATTATATGGCGCTGGACAGTACAATGGGAAAGCTCGCTGATGATGTTCCCAGCGCGCTTCGGTATGCATCCAGGCGCAGCGCTGAGGGAGACCGAAGGTGCGCCGATATGGTGGTCACCCAGCTGATGGTGGTCATCAACAGCTTCGTCGCGCTTACTCCCGATCCAGCCGGTATTAAGCATAAAGCAGCCGGAATGTATTTTTCGAAGATCAGGGATTTTGTCCGCTCGGAGAACATGACCCTTTCCGATGAAGTCAAAAAGCTGCTTGACCAGGCTGCGGAGGGAAAAAATGTTTATGTAAAGGGCAGCGGTCCGGTGCTTAATGACAATACGGCTTCGGATGAATTTGGTGAGCTCAGCAGCATGATCGACCGCACTTTGTCTGACCTGAAGGATATCTCAAAAGTCGACGGAATGAGCAGCCGCCTGTCCGGTAAACTGAACGGCCTGGTCGGCGACCTGTTCGGAAACACTGGCGGGAACACAGGCGGGAACACAGGCGGAAATACAGGCGGGAACCCTGACAATCCTCCGTTATCCGCTACTTCAGCCGGAACGCCGGATATGGAAAAGAAAACAGAAGAAACCCCTGCTGCAGAAGAAGCGCAGGCTGAGCCCGAGATCGACTACAGCGAGGAAGATGTAGATAAACGCATTGAGGAGATCCTGGAGGAACTTAACAACCTGACCGGACTGACCACCGTTAAGGCAGACGTAAGGGACCTGATCAACGTGCAGAAGATCAATGTCCGGCGCAAAGCGCTTGGCATGAAGGAAGCGGATGTCTCCAAACACCTGGTCTTTTCGGGAAATCCCGGTACCGGCAAGACGACGGTCGCACGTATTCTGGCAAAAGTCTATCATGAGCTGGGCATCTTAAAGACAGGACAGCTTGTCGAGGTGGAGCGGGCCGGCCTGGTAGCAGGCTACATCGGCCAGACAGCCATCAAGACCAAAGAAGTGATCGAGAGCGCACTTGGCGGCGTCTTGTTCATCGATGAAGCTTATACGCTGTCTGCCAAAAAGAGCGAGGGAGATTTCGGCCAGGAAGCGATCGATACGATCCTTAAATACATGGAGGACAAACGGGACGAGTTCATCGTTATCGTGGCCGGGTACCCGGATCTGATGGAAGAGTTTCTCGATTCCAATCCGGGCCTGCGCTCCAGGTTCAACAAGTTCGTCTACTTCCCGGACTATACGCCCGACGAGCTGGAGAAGATCTTCGAGTTCACCGCAAAGAAGAACGGGTACACGGTAGCGGAGGATGTCGGCGAGTATCTTCGCAGCTATTATGCGGTGAAACTGGCACTGAATGAACCGAACTTCGCCAATGCCCGCGATGTGAGAAACCTGTTTGAAAAGGCCGTGACCAGACAGGCCGGCAGGCTGGCTGATAAGAAGGATGCGACCAAAGAAGAACTGGAGCTGTTGACGCTGGCAGACATTACCGGAATCGAAGCGTCCTCGGAAGGCGTGGAACTGTCAAACGATAAGATCAGTATCCGGGTGGAGCCGATGGGAGCCCAGCTTTGCTCGCTCATTCGCAAAGAGGACAATGCCCAGATGCTCTGGAAAGCCGACGAGGCATTCTGGGGATATCATGCGCCGGTCCTGTTCCCGTTCGTCGGTTCGTTCAATGAGAAAAAATACCGCTATAAGGGAAACACGTATGATATGGGACAGCACGGCTTTGCCAGGCAGTCACTGTTCACCTTCGTCTCCTCTGATGAGAACCATGTGACCTACGCGCTGACGGACAACGAGCTGACCAGAAAGATCTATCCTTTCTCCTTCAGTTTTGAGGTGACGCATACGATCGAGGACAGCACGGTCGAGGTGAAATGGCATGTGGTCAATCCCTCCGAAGATGAGCCTTTGTACTTCTCGGTAGGAGCCCATCCCGCATTCAATGTTCCTGCGGTGGAAGGGATCACCAAAAATGACTGTTTCGTCCGATTCGGCGGGAAGAAAGAACTGACCTATATTGTGCCGGATGCGGCGACAAAGACGGCAGACACTGCTTCTACCGCCCTGATGACGCTTGATGACGGTTATCTGAAGATCGAAGACCATTTATTTGATATCGACACCTTCATCTTTGAAAACGGACAGGTGGAGGAAGCTTCACTGTGCGGGCCGGATAAGAGACCATTCATCACCCTGCGCTGCAAACATTTCCCGTTCTTCGGCCTGTGGACAAAATCGGACGACGCACCGTTCGTCTGCCTTGAACCCTGGTTCGGAAGACTCGATGACAAAGGCTTTAGCGGAGAACTTCCCGAGAAGACCGGAATCCTCTGCCTCGGCCCCGGCGATGAGTTTGAAGTCGCCTACACCATCACGGTTGGTGAGGCTTGACACTATTTTGAAAAAGAAGTATAGTATTTAGGCACGGGGCATTAGCGCAGTTGGGAGCGCGCCACATTCGCATTGTGGAGGCCGTGGGTTCGAATCCCATATGCTCCAGCCTAAAGGAAAAGGCCGCAGGTTTGCGGCCTTTTTTTCTAATAGTTTCTGCAGGTAAAGGTAAAGAGAAGATTACGGAGAGGAACAGCCATGTCAGGAAAGAAAAACAATGATCTGCTGCTGGTGATCGATATGCAGAATATATATCTGCCGGACGAAGAGTGGGCCTGCCCGTCTATGCCGGCAGTTTCTGAGGCTATTAAAACACTGATCGACAGCGGAAAAGTCGGGAACGTACTGTTTACTCAGTATATGGCTCCCGAAAACCCGGTCGGGCGCTGGAAAGTTTACAATGAGACGTATAAAGAGTTTAACGAAGATCCGTATCTGTGTGCAGTTACAGACGATTTTATTCCTTATCTTGACAAGTACCCGCTTGAGGTCAAATCTACCTTCTCGTGTCTTAAACAGGAAAAGATCCTCGAAGCAGCAAAGAAGGCAGACCATCTGCTCCTTTCAGGCGTTGTGGCTGAATGCTGCGTACTCTTTACCATGACTGAGGCGATCGACCTTGGAATTCCGGTGATCTACCTTACCGACTGCTGCAGCGGCCAGACACCGGAGAAGGAGGAACTGGTGAAGGTGATCGCCGGTAATTCGGATCCGGTGCACCTTAGTGTGATGACTTCGAAGGAATATATGGAGACTCACTGATTTTGCTTTATATCTCGATCCGGAAATAAAAACAGGCGCTTCATCAGCGAAGCGCCTGTTTTATTTCAAGTTTATCTTCAGCGGGATCGAAGGTGACACCAGTGGAGGCACCGACGATGAGCGGCATCATGGGCGGAAGGTGGCCGATATCGAGATCCATCAGGACCGGGACATTAAATGATTCAAGAATATCCGTTACGGCATGGAACCGGTCAAGGTTGAACATGGTTTCTCCCTGCAGCGGCCGTCCGATCAGGAAACCTTTGACATGGTCAAACCAGCCGGCGTGCTTAAGTTCCCAGACAGCGCGGCGGATAGAAAAGACATTCAGGTCGCATGCCTCCAGGAACCAGATAAGACCATCGTCTTTATACCGGTCCGCGAAATCATTCACTTTGTCAAAGCAGGTTCCTGCAAGATTTACCAGACAATCCAGGCAGCCGCCAATCAGTCTTCCTTCAAAGGAAACGGATCCGGCGGATGTTTTTGTGAGGCCGCCTTCTTTGGGAATAAAGGCACTGATCATCCGCTTTTCGGTGACGTTATACGGCTCCAGCGGATGAGTCTCATCCTTTTTTGATTCGATTTCATAGAGAGGGTAACCGTTCTGGGTAAGCTTTTTGCCTCTGAGCAGGTCAAAAGCATCCCGTACAGCCTCATGCCACGGCTCCATGCCGAAGGCAGGCGCACACGGGCCGTAGATTCCGGCGGTATCAGCCAGGGTAGAAAGTAAGAAGATGAGGTTGGTATTGTCTGAATAGCCCATCAGCCATTTGGGGTCTGCTTCAGAAAGCTTCTTAAAATCGACATAATCGAGAATCTCACACATCAGTTCGCCGCCGCCGCAGGAGATGAGGGCATCGATCGACGGATCAGTGTACATATCCATGAATTCCCTGCCGCAAAGTTCGGGTTTGTTGCTTATACCGATACCGAGGGCTTTGTCAGAATTGGGACCGGGTTTTACTGTATAACCCATGGCCGTGAATTTACGAAGAGCTTCTTTAAAGGCAGAAGCGTAGGGTTCATCAGCGCAGCCGAATGAAGGAGCGGGAAAACCGATCACGGCATTATCTTCAATGAATTTCGGAAATCTCATTATATACCTCCCTGCCAAACAAGATACTATATTTATAACGTACCAAGCAGGCGTGCGCAAGCCCTGCCGTCCCCTTGCATTGGTTTTCCCCAACCGCTATAATGAAGCAGGAGACTTCAGGCCCCTGCATTCTTGACCGGGAGGTGCATTATGGGAAAAATGCCGCATATTCAGCTGGATGAACACATCGGCGCCGACTGCGCCGTTTTGCCGGGCGATCCTGCCAGGGTAGATGAGATCGCTCAGTTTCTTGAGGATGTCAAAGAGGAGACATTCAACCGTGAATACAAGAGTGTGACCGGCACCTATAAAGGACGCCGCGTTCTTGCCATCTCGACCGGAATGGGCGGACCGTCGACGGCGATCTGCGTGGAGGAGCTGGCTGACCTTGGCGTGAAGAATATGATCAGGATCGGCAGCTGCGGCGCCCTGCAAAAAGACCTGGGGCTGGGCGAGCTGGTGATCTGCGATAAAGCTGTCTGTGATGACGGGACCAGCCAGTCCTACCTTGACGAGCTTCGCTATGCCAGTCCGAAACTTTTCTTCGGCCGGGACCTTTCGCCGGATGAGATTCTGTATGCCGATGCCGATCCGGAGATGGTGCAAACCTGCCTGAAGGCGGCGAAGGATCTGGGCTTTGCCCATACGAAAGGGAGCACCAGGAGCCATGATGCGCTGTACCTGAAACGAAAGGGACAGCTCGATGAATTCTACTCGGCAGCCGGGGTGTCTGCCTCGGACATGGAGACCGCTCCGCTCTTTGCAGTCGGAAAAATCAGGAAGGTGCGCTGCACGTCCATCCTGAACGTCGTGGTGGAGTGGAGAAAGGACATCAAGGAAGGTGTGGGTGCTTACAAGGACGGCGCGGACGATGCCGCCCAGGGCGAGAAAAACGAGATCATCCTGGCACTTGAGACATTAAGCAGGATCAAATAAGAAAACGGGAGAAGGAAGATGAAGAAGAACAGAATCAGGTTGTGGCTGTTTGGCCTGCTGCTTGCGCTGCTTTGCCTCGGCGGCGCCTTAAGCACGCT
>JBGUOI010000034.1:0-3427 GCA_045118075.1 Porcincola sp.
CCTGCTTCTGGGTAAGCCCTTTGCGGGTCCGGAAAAACCGGAGTCGTTTGCCAAATGCCATGATAAGACCTCCAGACTTAAATAAATGTAAACGGCAAGTACTTTTCCCGAAAAAGGGCATTTATTTTTCCCGAGATGCGGCAAACTATTTTCCTGAGTTTGCGGCATTTTATTTTCCTTATTTAGAGTTACGCTATGTTAAGCCAGTAAGGAAGTGTGATAGTGTGTTTTCTTCCCCGTTCACCAGCCTTGGCAGTCGGCATATGCGCAATGTTTCGCCTCAAGCGACGGGAACTCAGGGATATCAGACACCAAAGGTTCCCATCGCGGCTGCCATTGTATCGCGCATCTGCCGCCGGTCAAGACCGAGTCGCCAAACACAGTGGCTGGTTTCCTGGCTGCCCTTAGATATGACAGCTCAGGAGATCCTGGGATATCTGTATTCACCACAGGAAGGGAATTTCCTCATCTTTATGTTTCTCCAGATATTCCAAAGCATCCGAACAAAGCCCTTTGCTCATAATAAATGCCCAGATATGAAACAGCTCCCGCTCTAACTTTCGGATATGTTCATTTACCGGTTCAGGCGTTTCAGCCTTTGCTGCCCGCAATGCTTTTTCTTCCGCAGGTTCTTCTTCATATCCGAGCAGTTCCTTTAAATAAGATTCTTTCTCCCTAGGAGTTTTCCCTTGAAGGTCACGGTCAATCTCACGATCCGCCCGATAGACTTCCAGAAATTCCATGGGATATGCGCTTTCCCCATAGTACCTTGACTGCGTGCAGCCATAAACACTGTTCCCGGCTTTTACCCAGTTCCGTACAAGTCGGCGCTCATACGCTGTCATCGGTTTCTGTGCTATATAATCCTGATATTCGTCCCAAAGATAGTCCTGGCGGTTATCGTATAAAAATTCATACTTGTATTTCATGGGTTCCTCTCTTTCGATCCGTATTCTCATCCAAAAATGACTTCCTGTTTTCCAGCCTATAGCTCTTCCCGTTCATCTGGATCTTATCGCACTGAAACGATAACCGGTCCAGTATGGCAGTTGCCAGCGCCGCGTCCCCCAGAAACTCTGTCCATTCCTCAAATCCTTTGTTGGTCGTGATAATGATGGACGTCTTTTCCTGCAGGTCTGAAATCAACTGGAAGAACAGATTTCCTTCCATTGCTGTGATCGGGAGATACCCCACTTCATCGATCACGAGCAGGCTTGAGGAATAGATCCGTTTGAGCTTTGCCCTGGCTCTCCGGTCGATCTCCTCTGTGCGCAGCACCTTGATCAGGGATTTCATAGTCGTGTAGCTGACTTTGTAGCCATCTTCACACGCCTGATATCCCAGCCCGATCGCCAGATGGGTCTTCCCTACGCCGGGAGGCCCGGACAGGATCAGGTTGTACAGGCCGTCAATCCATGTCAGTTCGCGCAGCTGTTTGAATTGCTTTGATGTAAGTGCCTGACAGAACTTCAGGTCGAAGTCATTCAGATATTTCGGATATGGGAACCCCGCCTCCTTTATTCGTTTGTTCTTTGCTTTTTCCTGCTTGTAAAGGATCTCCCCATCTGTAACGGATACCAGGAAATCCAGATAGCTTACGCCTTCTTTTTCGGCATCATGCAGGATTGTTTCCAATGTATCTCTTGTATGTATCAGCCCCAGTGTGCGGCATGCGGCTTTCAAAGTCTGCTGCTTATCCATTGGCGGCCCTCCTTTCCATCGCTTCTTCATAGATGCTCAGATCACGGATCTGCGGGGAACCGCCCCGGTATTTCTCCGGCAGCCGCACAACACGGTCGCCGGCCTTATTCTGTTTTTCTTCCTCCAGCAGGGACATATATGCCGTGGCGCTGGAAAGTTCACCGGCGGAATACAGTTCCTGCTCTGTGCAGTAGACAAGAGCCTTCTGAATCAGGCTGGCGTCCCATTCATCGAAAAGGTTCCTGATTACGCCAAGCTGATCGCGGTAGTACCGGCGTTTCTCCCGATGGAGACGGGAGAGGTAAGGGTCCGTTTTGCCTCCGCATTCGCCAAAAAGCGATTTAACAACAGCTTCCAGTTCCAGAATGGTCTTACTCTTATCCCTGCAGGAACGGCTGCTCTCACCGATCAGTTCACCCTTCCCTGTGCCGAGGGTGTGTTTTGCATAGAGAACGCCTGTCTGCGCATCGACAATGGAAACCGTTCCATCCTCTACGACCATAAATACGAAGACGCGTTTATCTTTGCGATAAGTTCCTTTTGGAACACGATAACGGTTGCCCTTGTAAAGAACGACATTGTCTTTCCTGACCTGATACGTTATACTGTCATCGGACGGCTTTGCAAAGCTGTATTCGGATACTGGTATGAGGTGCTCTTTTTCGATGGCGAACACTTCTGCCGGTATCTTTTTTGTTGTCCCGTGCTCCTCGGCATTTCCGGTCCTTTCCAGCCAGGCGAGACAATCCCGGTTGAAGTCATCGATGTCGTCCAATATCCGGTGCTCAGCAAACCCGTGCTTTCCATACTTTATGACCGCTTCAATTTTTCCTTTGGACTCTGGATCAGAGCCATGGCACAGGTAGATTCGAAAGCCCGTGGCATCCAGATAATTCTGGAACCCTTCCGTATAGATGATATCGCCGTTGTTCTCACTGACAGCGAGCACCTTATCCTGGTCATAGACGATCTCTTCCGGCCTGCCGCCAAAGAAAGTGAACGCCTTGATGTGTGCCTGTACAAAGTCCGCAGTTGTCCACGGCCTTGTCTGCCACAGAATGTACTTGTACCGGGAATGCGACATCACCATCCCAAACCCATACACTTTCCTGCGGCGACCCGATGGCGTCGCCAGGCTGATCTCACCCATATCGACCTGCGCCTGTTTGCCTATAGGGAGTTCATCTACAGCTTCGTATTCCCTGGTATTATCCGGCTTTGGAATGTCGTATTCTTTCCGGATTGAGCTCACATAGTTTCGGAATGATCGTTTTCGAAATGGCAGCTTATTCTTGCCATAGCGCTCCTTAAGCCAGTCATACAGCTGTGATGCGGTCATGTCCGGATACTGCTGCAGGCATGACACAATGTAATCCTTGTAGATATCTGCTTTCCGCTTTCGCCTTTGTGCCCGGTTCCTGCATTCCGAGAATTCATCCGGTGGCATATCCCAGTACTTTGAGATGGTCTTGTAGTCGACATGAAGCCTCCGGGCGGCCTGTGCCTTGTTTAAGTGGTTACGTTTTAATTCCTGGATTTTCTCATAGGTCATCCAATCTTTCACCTTTCTTCATCACCTCCGGATAGCAGTATATCCGAAGATGGACCTATGGAAAATAAAATGCCGTTTCTATGGATTATTAATTGCCGGAATCTCAGGAAAATAGTTTACCACTCACATCATGACACTATCTCCCTGTTCTGACTCATATTCCATGTAGAAGGC
>JBGUOI010000035.1:0-32428 GCA_045118075.1 Porcincola sp.
GATGAGCCGGTACGGAACGGAAAAGTTCTGTATTTTCCACCGAAGCGGTGAGGAGCGTGAAAAAAGCTTTAAAGCTCTGAGCGCATACGGTCTGCCGCTTACAATGGCGCTTTACGCCGAGACCAGCCTGGAAGTTCAGCCATACGGGATCGATAAGGGAAGCGCGATGGAAAAGCTGGCTTCGATCATGGGGATCGATCTGTCACAGACGGTGATGGTGGGGGATTCGAACAACGACCTGCCGGCTCTTGAAAAGGCCGGACTGTCCGTGGCAATGGGAAATTCCCCCGATGAGATCAAAGGAAAGTGTGACCTGATTGTGGCGGATAATAATAACGGCGGCTGCGAAGAGGCCATCCGTTATGTATTGGAACACAATGCTCAGGTTGGGAAAAAAGAATGATCGAACTGAAAATGATTGCGAGGATCCGGAGCGACTTTAAAGAGAAGTTCGGGATCCCGCGCCAGAGCGGCCTGGTTCCTTCTCTGAAGGCGCAGGTCGTTTTTGAACCGGAATATCGTGATCCGAATGCGGTTAAAGGACTCGAGGGATACAGCCATATCTGGCTGGTATGGCTCTTTTCGGAAGCTGTGCGCGATTCATGGTCGCCTACGGTGATCCCGCCCCGTCTCGGGGGAAGAAAGCACATGGGCGTCTTTGCGACCCGTTCCCCGTTCAGGCCTAATCCGCTCGGATTGTCCTGCGTGAAGCTGGAAAAGGTGGAGATCGATCCGCGGCTCGGGCCGGTGCTGACGGTATCCGGCGCGGATCTTCTCGATAACACCCCGATCTATGACATAAAACCATATCTTCCATATACTGACAGCCATCCGGAGGCCGCCGGCGGATTTGCCGATGAGGTGGCGGACTATCGCCTGGAAGTTGAATTCCCGGAAAAGCTGCTGAAGCTTCTGCCTGAGGATAAACGGGAGGCTGCTATCGGTATCCTGGAGCAGGATCCTCGTCCGTCTTACCAGAATGACCCGGAGCGCAGGTACGGCACGGCGTTTGCCGGCTTTGACATCCGGTTTCATGTATGCGGGCAGGTCCTTCGCGTGTGTGAGGTGGTGAAGCTGACATGATCACGGGACTGGATTACTGGATCGAATCGGATTCTCTTACCGTCTGCCGTGTATACGGCACCGGCAGCCTTGCCCAGCTTCCGGCCGGCGTGGGAGAGATGAAGATCACCGCGCTCGCGGATCATACTTTTGCACAGTATCCGTCGGATGAGATCGCTCATCATGAGATCTTCCGTGCGGTGCGCAGCATCCGGGAGAGCGCCGGGGACGGGTCATTCCTGTGGCATACCGGACCGGTATCGGATGTCGGGACACCGGATGAGCCCCTGTGCGGACCGAAGGTGGAGGAGATCGTGCTTCCGCCGTATCTGACAAGGGTCGGGAATTATGCGTTCTACGGATGCCGCAGCCTGTCAAGGTTTACTTTCCCGGAGCAGCGGATGCAGATGGGCAGCGGGGCCTTTGTGGACTGCGGCCGCATAAAGCAGCTGATCTTTCCGGTAAGTGAGGGGACTTTTGACCATCCCCAGATGAGAGAGGTCCTTGGTGATATGAACCTCGAGACCGAAGTGATCGCAAAAGACCGGGGCAGGGAAGTGATGGCACTTTACTTCCCGGGATATTATGAGGATTCGGTGGAGAATACGCCCGCCCGGATCTTCATCATGCATTATGAGGGGACCGGCTTTAAATACCGCCAATGCTTCCGAAACGGCAAAATCGATTTTGATCAATATGATTCTCTTTTCTATGAGGCGAGCGTACAGGAGACTCCGGAGACGGCCATCCGCCTTGCAATGGACCGGCTGACCTTTCCGGTGTGCCTTGGCACCGCTGCAAGAGAAAAATACCTTGCCTTTGTCCTTAGAGAGTACAGGACCCTGGCGCCGATAATCCTTTCCGAGGAGAGGATGTCCATGCTCGAGATTATTTGCGGGGCAGAGGATCTCACATCGAATATACTCGATTATTTCCTTGAGACCGCCAGGAGGATGCGCGACGCGAAATCGGTCGGTTTTCTTCAGGAAACCAGAAGAAAACGATTCCCGCCCAAAAAGAAGGAGTACACGTTTTAGCGATGAGACAGAAACCGGTGTTTACGGGCAATGAAGAGCTGGCAAAAAGCTGGCTTGACGTTACCATGCAGATCATACAGGGAGCGGTCACGCAGCTGTACCTGAGCATGCGTTATCTCGACCTTGCCCTGGGAGCCTTAACCTGCTGTCCGGACACCTCGTTTGAAGGGATCGGGACAGACGGAGTGCTGCTGGTGACGAACCCGCAGCTGCTGGCCGATCTGTATGAACGCGACAGCCGGCTGGTTAACCGTGTTTACCTTCATAACGTCATCCATTGTCTGCTGCGGCATCCGTTCAAAAGGACCGGTGAGGATCCCGTTTTGTGGGAGATAGCCTGCAACATTGCCGTGGAGAGCATCATAGACAGCATGAATCACCGATGTATCCGCACCGGCATCAGCCGCAGGCGGATGGACTGGTATGAAACGCTGCACAGGAAAAACAAAGTGCTGACAGCCGAGAGAGTCTGCCGTCAGCTTAAGGAGATGGAGCTTTCTCCCACCGTGATCGGGTTTTTGCAGGAAGAATTCAATATCGATGACCACAGCCTGTGGCCGGGAAACGATCCGGACGCCGATCCTCCGCAGCTCCAGATGATGCAGGAGCGGTGGCAGGATATCAGCGAGAAGACCGGGACCAATATGGAGACCTTTGCGAGTGACCAGGCGCAGGGGGCCGGAAACCTGCTCGAGGAGATGAAAGCGGAAAACCGGGAGCGGATGGATTACCGGGAATTCTTAAAGCGTTTTGCCGTCTGGCATGAGGAGATCAAGGCCGATCCCGATACGTTCGACTATGTTTTCTATACCTACGGACTGTCTCTTTACGGCAACCTGCCGCTGATCGAACCGCAGGAGCAGCGGGAAGTAAAAAAGATTCAGGAATTCGTCATCGTGATCGATGTGTCCATGTCGACTTCCGGAGACCTGGTCCAGAATTTCCTGGACCAGACATATAAGGTACTCAGTGGACAGGACAGTTATTCCGGAAGAACGAATATCCGGATCATCTGCTGCGATGAGAAGGTGCGCAGCGATATCCGGATCACGAACCGGGAGGAGATGGAGAAAGCCCTGAAGAATTTTACGCTGGAGGGCGGAGGCGGAACCGATTTCCGCCCGGCTTTCGAATACGTGGATGAGCTGATCCGGAATGGGGAGCTCAATGACCTTAAGGGACTGATCTATTTTACCGACGGAAGGGGAACCTACCCGGCGCGGCCGCCGCGCTATGACACGGCTTTCGTGTTCATGGAGGAGGATTATACCGATGTGGAGGTCCCGCCGTGGGCTATACGGCTTGTGGTGGAAAAAGAAGAACTGGAAGAAGCTTCAGAAAGTGATGAGGTATTTCATTGAATATTCAACGTGCGAAGCAGGAGATCAAAAATACCATCGCCGCCTATCTCGAAAAGGATGAGGACGGGGCGTACATGATCCCGAGAGTCAGGCAGAGGCCTGTCCTTTTGATGGGACCTCCCGGCATCGGCAAGACGCAGATCATGGAACAGATCGCTGCGGAATGCTCCCTGGCGCTGGTCGCCTATACGATCACACATCACACCAGGCAGAGCGCGATCGGACTTCCTTTTATTGTTGAGAAAGAATATGACGGTGAGAAGCGCTCCGTGACGGAGTATACCATGAGTGAGATCATCGCTTCGGTCTACGACCGGATGAAAGCGTCAGGGAAACGGGAGGGGATCTTGTTTATCGATGAGATCAACTGTGTATCGGAGACGCTCGCTCCCGCCATGCTGCAGTTCCTGCAGGGAAAGACGTTCGGAAATCAGCCGGTGCCGGAGGGATGGATCATTGTGGCAGCAGGCAATCCCCCGCAGTATAACCGGTCTGTCAGGGAGTTTGACATTGTGACGCTCGACCGTGTGAAACTAATCGAGGTAGAGGCTGACCTCGCAGCCTGGAAGACGTTTGCCTATACGGCCAGGATCCATGGGAGCATCCTGTCTTATCTGGATATCCATCGGGAGAACTTCTACCGGATCGAGACGACGGTGGAGGGAAAGCGGTTTGTGACAGCCAGGGGCTGGCAGGATCTTTCCGAGATGATCTGTGCTTACGAGAGGCTCGGAATCGAACCCGACCGGGATGTGGTCGGGCAGTATCTTCAGCACTCCGCGGTGGCCAGGGATTTTGCCAATTACCTGTCGCTTTACACCCGCTACCGCGAGGATTACCGGATCGAAGAGATCCTTTCCGGAGTCATCCGCCCCGGAACGCTCTCGAAGCTTCGCTTTGCGCCGTTCGATGAGCGCCTGGAAGTGACCGCGCTGCTTCTTTCAAGACTCTCGGGAGATTTTGCCGATGCTTATGACCAGGATCGGACGACAGACCGGCTCTTTGCGATGGTCAAATCACTTCGTACGCGCACGCAGGAGGGACAGGAGCTGATACCGGCCAGGATCTGGGAAGATATCATCTCATCCGAGGAAGCCGCCTACGAGGCCGGAAAGCAGGCCGGTTACAATGAAAAGGACCTGAAGCGGGAGCGGGGACGGGCTATCCGAAGAGCCAGAGAGTGGAAAGATGATCTCCTGACAGAATCGATCGGCGCGGGCAGGGAACTGACCGGCGAGGAGACATTTGAGTTCTTAAGAAGCAAGTTTGAGCAGGAGAGCGGCCGGCGTACGGATCTGCTTGATCAGGCTCAGCAGCATCTTGAATATGCGTTCGACTTTATGGAGAACGCTTTCGGAGAAAGCCAGGAGATGGTCTTTTTCATCACCGAGCTGCAGACGAACTTCTACGCGGACTGGTTCCTGAAGGAACGTGAATGTGACCGTTTTTACATGTACAACAAAAAACTGCTCCTTCATGACCGCGGCGCGGCCATCAAAGAGCAGCTTGACCAGATCAGGGACATGCAGATCACCTGATCCGTACAGGCTACGGACCCCATGTGACAGTCTGGCCCGGCAGGAGCGTATAGGAGTCATCAAAGATGATGATGTCGTCTCCGCCGGTGCCCGGAGCCGGTTCCGGGACCTCGTTATTATCAGCATTATCGATAATGTTGATGTCACTGTTTACATCATTATCATCAAAAATTGTCGTGGCGCCGGGGGCGAGCCCGTTATCGGGTACGTTTCCGGCGTTCAGTATGCTTTCGGGAACCGGATCGCCGCCGCCGTGAACATTGCAGTAACGGAAGGGACGGGTATCTTCCCTGAATTTCTCCTCGATGGCGGGGCAGCCGGGAGCCGCTGCAAGACCGGTCACCGGACAGACCTTGTCCGTGACGATCCCCGAAGGCGTTCCGAAAGCCGAGACCGGCAGATCCTTGTGGATGTCGTTCATGATCGAATTCCAGAGGATCTTGTTGTAAGTGTGGTAGATTCCTTCGTCCGGCAGGTCGTCATTATTGTCATATCCGCCCCAGACGCAGCAGGTGTAATAAGGTGTATAGCCGGCAAACCAGATATCCTTGTAGCTGGAAGTCGTTCCGCTCTTGCCGGCAGCCGGCATGAATCCGGTGTCGATCAGGCCGTAGGCAGTTCCTCCTTCATCGGAGATGACATCGCGCATGGCGTCTGTCAGCAGATAGGCCGTCTCGGGTTCGATCACCTTCCGGCCCTGCGGAGCCAGGTTGTCGAGGATGACGTTGCCGTAGTGGTCGAGGACCTGGGTATAAAACTTAGGTGCCACGTATCGGCCGTAGTTGGCGATGCAGGCGTAGGCGCCGCAAAGTTCGAGGTTGGTGACGCCGCGCGTGATGCCGCCCAGCGCCAGGGGCTGGATGACGTCGGTCAGTGTTCCGTTTCCGGTGTCGTAGTTTTCTTCGAGAGTGGTGATCCCGAACGCTTTTGCATATTCAAAGCCAAGACGCGGAGTGATATCGGTGATGCACCGGACGGCGACCACGTTCACGGAACGCTTGATTGCTTCCCTGATGGTCGTGGGGCCGGAGCTTGAGACCAGATCCCAGTTGCTGACCTGTGATCCGTCTGCATATTGGAATGGTTCGTTGTCGTAGACCGTTGCCAGCGTCATGCCGCATTCATTCAGGGCAGGAGCATAGACCGTGAGAATCTTGAAGGTGGACCCCGGCTGCCTGGTGGTATAGGTGGCGCGGTTAAGCGTCAGGGAGGCATCTTTTGCGCCGCGTCCGCCGACGACTGCACTGACATAACCGGTCGCCTGATCGATGACGACGGCGGAAGCCTGAGGCTGCGGCGTGATGGTGACGCGTTCACCCAGGATGGTATCTCCCTCTTTTACAGTGGCTTTTTTAAACGCTTCCGCATCGGCCTTCGCTTCGGCGGTGGTCTTTTCCATCAGGTCAAACTGCGGATCCGAGGTTTTTCGGATATAGGAGCGCAGATCGTCATTGCCGTAATGGGTGATCTGCCCGTCTTCAGACGAAATGCTCAGGGCGTAGTCGATACCCACCTCACTGCCTGCGGGGAAGTTGGCGGGGTTCTCGAATTCTTTGTCCAGGATCTCCTGGATGTGATCATCCTGAGCGGAAAAGATACGCAGACCCCCGGTGTAGACAGCGCGGAAAGCCTGGGAGTAGGTATATCCCTTCTCAGACTGGAGGTCGTGCATGACCTGGTCGATCAGGGCATCCTGGTAGTAGGTGTAGACAGAGGATTCGGCGCTGACGGTGTCTTCGTTGTATTTGATCCTGGAGTACACGTCATCAGCCATGGCTTCATCGCACTGCGCCTGGCTGATATAACCCTGCCTGACCATGTATTCGAGGACCATGGCTCTTTTCTTCGCATTTTCCTCCGGATTCGTGATGGGGTTATACCGGGTCGGGTTCTGGGTGATTCCGGCGATCACGGCGCTCTCGGACAATGTCAGGTCGGATACATCCTTGGCGAAGTAGCGGAAAGCGGCAGACTGCACCCCATAGCAGCCGGCACCGAGGTTGATGGTATTGAGATAGTCTTCCAGGATCTGGTCCTTGGACATGATCTTTTCGAGTTCAAGTGCCAGGTACTGTTCCTGGATCTTTCTGGGAAGACGCTGGGCGAAAGTCTTTTCAGTCGTCCAGTCTGTAAAGACGCTGTTTTTTAACAACTGCTGGGTAATGGTGCTGGCGCCTTCGGAAAAACTGCCGGTGGACACTCCCTTGATCAGTGCACGGAAGATGCCGCGCACATCGATGCCGTTGTGTTCATAAAAGCGTTCATCCTCGATCGCCACGAAAGCATGCTGAAGATCAAGCGGGATCCGGTCGAGGGTGACCAGGTCCCTGTTGGCTTCGGGCAAAGTCAGTTTCTGGACCCGCTGTCCGTTCTGGTCATAGATATAGGTGGCTGCCTGGGATGGTGACACCGCTGTCTCATCCAGCTTCGGTGCGTCTTCGATTACGTTTTTAACGTAATAGGCCGCCAGGCCGGCCCCGATCAGGAGCGCGACCAGAATGGTCAGGAAGATCGTGGTGAAGATGGTGGAAATGACTTTCCGGCGCTTTCTTCTTGCGATAACGGCAGCTTTTCTTTTTGATGGGTCACGTTGTACGCGTGCCATGTAAATTCTCCTTGGGAAATTATCGGCCGCTTCATTATGCAGCCGGTATGAATGCTTGTGATCGTCACTAAAACAATGTATAATTATGATCAAATATGTCGGCCGGATAACGCCGGCATCTACTTTATTTTATGTTGCCTGCGTTTTATTGTACAGAGATCTTTCTTAAAAAATAGTTACGAAAGGGCACTGAAAGGCAGAAATGGGGTTCAGGATCGTTTACAGCGGCGGAGAAGGACTGCTGGAAGAGAAAAAATCAAAATTCTTCTCGCTCATCGAGCCGGTGACGAGTCCGGAACAGGCGATGGAGCTGATCGCTGCAAGGAAGAAACAGTACTGGGATGCGCGTCATAACTGTTTTGCCTATGTGATCGGCGACCGGGGCGAGATCTCCCGCTGCAGTGACGACGGGGAACCGTCCGGAACGGCGGGCAGGCCGATGCTGGATGTACTTACCGGAGAAGGGATCACGAATGTTCTGGCGATCGTCACCCGGTATTTCGGGGGAGTCCTGCTGGGGACGGGAGGTCTGGTCAGAGCCTATTCCGGCGCGGTCAGGAGCGCTCTGGAAAACAGCATCGTTCTGGAGAGAACGCCGGGGATCCTGATTAAAGTCCGGACGGATTACAGCGGTTACGGACGGATCCGCTACCAGCTCGATACGGGCGGCATTCCGGTGACAGACACTTCGTTCACCGATAATGTTGAGGTGTCTTTTATCTGCACGCAGCCGCAGCTGGAGGGAGTCAGTAAGATGCTCATGGAGACCACCGGGGGAGCGGCCGGCATCCTTGAAAAGAAGGATATCTTTTTCGGTATGGACGGTGACTCGGCGATCATCCTTTAAGAGGGGGACGTGAAGATGACGGAAGATGTATTGATCAGCATTACTGGACTTCATGCGGTGAACGGCACTCCCGATGAGGATATCGAGATCGTTTTTCCCGGACAGTACCGCCTGGTGGGCGGCACTCACTGTGTGCGCTATGAGGAGACCTCCGAGAGAGGGGGCCTGACAAAATCGACCATCCTGATCCGGCCGGACCTGGTCGAATCCATCCGGAAGGGTGAGGTGGAGACAAGGATGGTCTTTGATCCGCTTAAGCGTTCACAGACATATTATGCGACTGAATACGGGAAGGTGAGCCTGGGAATCTCCGCTGTTACTTTGAACGTGGAGATCCTGGATGAACTGATCCGGGCGGATGTGAACTATGCCCTGGATATGAACGGAAGTTTTGTCTCGGACTGCGAGATCATGATCAGGGTCTTTCCCTCTCATGTGAACGGGATCCGGCTGACGGACCGCGGCTGAGAAAAAGTTATGACCGGAGGACGGATAAAGAATATAATGATGAATAAACTTGCGGAAAGTCCCGTCGGCGTCTTTGATTCGGGCGTCGGCGGGATCAGTGTACTTCGGGAGATGGTAAAGCTGCTTCCCGGAGAGGACTTTATCTTTTACGGAGACAGTGAGAACGCTCCTTACGGGACAAAACCGGTCGCCCAGATCAGGCAGCTTACACTGGAGGCGTGTCTGAAACTGCGATCACAGGGAGTCAAGGCACTTGTGATCGCCTGCAATACCGCCACCTCCGCTGCAATCGCAATGCTTCGGGAGACCTTTTGCGATATTCCCGTGGTCGGTATTGAGCCGGCGCTGAAACCGGCTGTCCATATCAAGGAAAAGCCCCGTGTTCTCGTGATGGCGACACCCGGAACAGTAGCCGGTGATAAGTACCGACATCTGGAGCAGCAGTATGCACAGGATGCACAGGTGATCTCCCTGGGATGCCCGGGACTGATGGAGTATGTGGAGAGAGGAGAACTCGATTCGCCGTCCCTCGATGCGTACCTGGAAGAGCTCCTGGGCCCGTACAGGGGAAAAGTCGACGACGTGGTCCTGGGATGCACCCACTATCCTTTTGTAAAGCGCGCCGTCAGCAGGGTCATCGGCGCATCGGTGCCCATTCTTGACGGAAGTGAAGGGACTGCCCGGGAACTTAAGCGCCGCCTGGACAAGGAAGGACTGCTTCGTGAGAGGAAGAGCGGAGGGAAAGTTGTTTTTGAAGGCGGAGTTACCGAAAAACAGGAACTCTGCTTAAGGCTGCTAAGAGGGGAGGACTGACCGTGCAGGATCATATCAAAAAGGCCGCTGATACGGCTGATCGTAAAAAATGGCTGCTTAAGAATGCTTCAGTGCTCACGGAGGAAGGGACTGTTTCGGAGAGAACGGACCTTTGGATCGAAGACGGGGTGATCGCGAAGATCGTTCCGACGGGAACACAGGTAAAGATGCCGCCTGCTTCGGGACCTTTTGAGGAGATCGACTGCAGCCGCTTTTTTATCTCCTGCGGCCTTCCGAACCTCCATGTGCATACCGCCATGAACATCTTCAAGGGAATCGCGGAGGATGCCGATTCCGACGAATGGTTCAATAAACTGATCTTCCCTTATGAGAGCCGCCTGACGAGAAATGATGTCTACCTGGGAACAAAACTGGGAATCGCCGAGATGATCAACAACGGGGTGACCGTTTTCGCGGATCACTATTTCTTTGAGGATGCCGTGCTTGACGCTGTGCTCGAATGTGGGATCAGGGCGGATCTGGCACCCACGCTTTTCGGGATGGCGCCTGATTTTGACGACAGACTCAGCCAGGTTCGTTCCTTTATCCGCGATCACAGGAACGATTCTGATCTGGTCTCGTTCCGGGCAGGTCCGCACGCTGACTATACCTGTCCGCCTGATGCCATAGGAAAGATCGCCGACTTTGCCCGCGATGAAGACCTGGCCGTCCATCTGCACGTCTCCGAAGAAGCTGCGCAGGTGAAACTGGCAAGAGAGCGTTATTCGATGACGCCGTTTGCCTACCTTGACCGGTACGGAATCTTTGAGCGGCCGGTTCTCGTTGCCCACGGTCTGTGGGTAGAAGAAGAGGACCTTCCTTACCTTAAGGAGGATACGATCTTCGCGATCTGCGTGAAGACTTATGAAAAGCTGGCGATGGGGAAGGGAGGCTTTTTCGCTCTGCGTGACAAGATCCGGTACGGGTTCGGAACAGACGGCGCCGCCAGTTCCAATACCCTGAATGTGGCAGAACAGGCCAGAATGTTTGCACTGCTCGGGAAGTTCCTGGCGGATGACGCGCATGAACTGAAGACCCTGCAGGTGTGGCAGCACCTGATGAGCGGGCATGAAGCTTTCCCGTTCGGCACCGGAAAACTGCGCGAAGGCGCTCCCGCAGACCTCGTGATCTGGGACCTTAACGGTCCGGACACTTTCCCGGTCTATCACCCCGTCACATCCATTCTTTACAGCGCGAACAGCAGCCATGTGCGCTATACCATGGCAGACGGGCGCTTCCTTAAATTCGACGGAAAGCTTATGATTGATATAGAGGAGCTGACGGCAGAGGCGGAGGAAGCGCGCAGGGCGCTGATCGCAAGAGGGCCGGGGAAGGCGGATGTCAGTTATCTGTGAGAAATTATATAAAAAAGACGAGTGAAAACTTTTGTTTTCACTCGTCTTGTCGTCTCAGTGTTTCTTCTTCCCGTCGTTTTTCCGGGTCTGTTTCTCAGCTTCTTTCAGCTGTGCACGTGCTTCGGTGGTCTTTCTCGAAAGCTTTGCACGAATGCGGCCGAAGAAGCCTTTTTTCTTTTCTTTTGTATCGAGCGGTGCGCGGATGCCTTTGACTTCCATGATGTAGATACCGCTCACCACGGCCTTGACCTCTCTTTTGACCGGGATCAGGTCGAAGATGTTATTGTCTGCGACCAGCGTCATGATCCTGGGCCCGATCTTAGCCTTTACGATAGGCATTTTGGAGCGGCGCATCAGTCGGGGAGTCTGGTCTATGACGACCTGCGGGAGACCCGAGTCTTTTATCGGCATCATCTTTTTATCGATTACGAGCATGGAGATGACCTGCTTGGCGGCCTCCATCGCCTGCTGCTGAGCATCCTGTTTTTTCTGGAGTCTTCTTCCGAGGAAATAAAGGACGATCAGCGCTATGATCAGAACGACCAGAATGATCAAAAGCACTTTCAATAACGGTGACATAGTATTCCTCCTGTTTTGCCTGCTCTTATGCAGTCAGATTATCTCGGATATTCTATCATTCTTTGCCGTGAAACGCAAGATGGAGGGCTGACCACAGAATGGACACATTTGACTGATATATTTTTGTTTCAAGAATGCCTCCTGCATTCTTGCCGCGCCGCGCTCGGAGCCCGAAGGGCGCTTTCCGCTGAGCGCGGCTGCGATCCGCCGGAGGCTTTGACTCAGTCAGGGGTCGTCGACCCCGACTGAGTTGTATTTGTTCGGCGCAGTGTGGTATACTGTGGCACAGAACCTGAATTGAAGCGGACTGAAGGCTTCTTCACTAAAGAAGGGATGAATTACTTATGATGAAAAAAGACATATGGAAAATCTCGATGATCACGCTCGGAATGGCATTTGCCCTCAGCACTGGGACCTTTGCGGAAGAAGGCGCTCCGGCAGGCGAAGAGGCGGCTGCAGCTGAAATGGCAGAAGCGGTTGAGGAAGAAGGCACGGAAATGCAGCTTGAGGAGCTGGGAGACAAGCCTTCCTACAATGCGCTCGATTATGTCACTCTTGGCGATTATACGGGCCTGGCGGTTACGATCGATGATTATGCGATCACGGAAGATATGGTCGAATCCGCTCTGTGGGGAGAGGTCGAAAACGGAATAGAGCAGTACGAGCTCTACGATGTGGACAAAGAAAGCGCTGTTCAGGACGGTGATACAGTCAATATCGAATACGTGGGCAAAATCAACGGAGAAGAATTCGAAGGCGGCTCCACTCTTGGTGAGAGCGAAGATCTCGTCATCGGCGACGGAATGTTTATCGAAGGCTTCGAGGAGCAGCTGATTGGCGCGAAACCGGGAGAAACCGTGCAGGTGAAAGTCAATTTCCCGGATGATTACGGCATTGATGAGCTCAACGGCAAGGAAGCGGTTTTCGATGTGACCGTCAACTTTATCAAACGGCTTCCGGAACTGACGGATGACCTGATCAGCAAGATCACCGAAGGAGAGTATACCACGATCGAATCCTTCCGCGAATATCAGCGCAAGGCGCTGGAAGCTTCCGGTGAGGAAGATAATGAGACCAGGATCAATGACGAGATCATGACCCAGCTCTACAATATCTGTGAGATCAATGATTATCCGCAGGATCTGGTGGATTACTCCATTAAATCCGTGAAAAATTACTATATTGAAATGGCCCAGACCCTCGGTATGTCCTTCGAAGAGCTTATGGGTTACGGCTTTGAGGATACCGGAGATAATTTTGAGGATGTCGTGTATGACGATGTGATCAATGACCTCCAGCAGGAGATGATCATTAAAGCGATCGCCGAGAAGGAAGGCCTTGCCGTCACTGATGAGGAATATCATGAGGGATGCCAGCATTACGCTGATATGTACGGCCTGGAGAGCGCGGAAGAGTTTGAGTCCTATTATGATCATGACACGATCGAGCAGGCTCTGCTGACACTCAAGGTCCTTGATTTTGTACGGGCGTCTGCGGTAGTTGAGATCGTACCGGTCGAAGAGGAAACGGATCTTTTCTTTGATGAAAGCCTGATGGAGATGCTGACAGAGGATTTCGAGGATATGACCGAGATCGATTTTATCGACCTGGATGAGGAGATGGAATCAGACGTGGTCATTGAAGAAGTGAATGAGCTCGAAACTGAGGAATAATCTGAATTAAGACCCGGAAAAGGGGGGGCCCGGCAGAGGACGCAGAAGTCCTGCCGGGAGCCTCCCCTTTATATTATTCTCAAATTTTTTCTTGCACCGGTGGGTATCTTTACATATAATGGTGAATGGTGTGAAAATGTGAAAATGGTTTAGGAGGGATGTTTTATGAATCAATCTGATGGTGCGATCCGCAATGCCAGGACGCTGGGAATGCCCAGAATGCTCCTGCTCGGTCTGCAGCATATGTTTGCCATGTTCGGCGCAACGATCCTTGTTCCCATTCTGGTGAACAGCTATTTCGTCGATGCGACCGGCGAGCCGCTGACAAAAGGTCTTACCGTTTCCATCACGCTCTTCTGCGCAGGTGTCGGTACGATTTTGTTCCATTTCTGCTCCAAGTTCAAGGTCCCGGCTTTTCTGGGCTCGTCTTTCTCCTTCCTGGGAGGATTTGCCGCGATCGCTAATTTAAAGAACGGCATGTACGCCAACATGAGCGCCAACGAAAAAGCAGCTTATGCGTGCGGCGGCATCGTTGTAGCCGGACTTCTGTACCTGGTGCTGGCGCTGATCATCAAGGTGATCGGTGTTAAGCGCGTTATGCGTTACCTGCCGCCTGTTGTCACCGGACCCGTGATCATCTGCATCGGTCTGAGCCTTGCAGGATCGGCGATCAATAATGCCTCCACCAACTGGTTCCTGGCGATTATTGCCCTCGTGGTGATCGTGGTCTTCAACATCTGGGGCAAAGGCATGTTCCGTATCATCCCCATCCTGATGGGTGTCCTGATCTCTTATGCGGTGGCACTGATCATGCACAGCTGCGGCATCAAAAATCCGGACGGGACCGCCATCCTTCAGTTTGCTTCCATCGGTTCTGCCGGCTGGGTGGGACTTCCCACTTTCCAGCTGTGCAAGTTTGACCTGACTGCTATCCTGGTCATGGCTCCGATCTCCATCGCGACCATGATGGAGCATGTCGGTGACATCTCCGCCATTTCCGCCACCGTAGGCGAGAAGTTCATCACTGATCCCGGCCTGCACCGCACTCTTATGGGCGACGGACTTGCCACATCACTCGCCGGCCTGATCGGCGGCCCGGCCAACACCACTTACGGTGAAAACACGGGTGTCCTGGAACTGAGTAAAGTTTATGACCCGCTTGTCATCCGTATTGCCGCTGTTTTTGCTATCATCGTCAGCTTCATTCCGAAAGTAAGCGCGGTGATCGGCACCATGCCCGCCTCCATCATCGGCGGCGTCAGCTTTATGCTCTACGGTATGATCTCTGCCATCGGCGTGAGAAACGTAGTAGAGAACAAAGTGGACCTGACAAATTCCAGGAACCTGATCATCATGGCAGTGATCTTTGTCTGCGGCCTCGGCTTCAGCAACGGCATCACCTTCCAGATCGGCAGTGCAACCATTACACTGACTGCTCTTGCGATCGCAGCGATCGCGGGCATCGTGCTCAACATCATTCTTCCCGGCAACGACTATGAGTTCGGCGTCAACGAAAGAGGCGACGAGTACCGGGGACTGCATCAGTAATAGCATTAACAGATTTGTCTCAGAGATGGCAGGGTATGGTCCCTGCCATTTTTTTACTTAACAATGCGAAAAGATATTGACACCATCAATTATATTGCATACAATATAATCGCACGGATGAATATTATATTATTTGTCTGTATTCTATATCGTTTTTGCTTTACGAGGAGTAGTGATTATGAGCAGTATCTATGATTTTGAACTGATGGACAGGAAGGGAAACCCCGTTCCGCTTAAGAATTTTGCCGGCAAGGTGATGCTGATCGTCAACACGGCGACAGGCTGCGGGTTTACCCCCCAGTATGAAGACCTCGAGGCGATGCATAAAAAGTATCATGAAGCCGGGCTGGAGATCATCGATATCCCCTGCAACCAGTTCGCCGGACAGACTCCGGGAACGGACGAGGAGATCCATGAATTCTGCACGCTGCGTTACCACACCGAGTTCCCGCAGATGAAAAAATCTGATGTGAATGGTGAAAATGAGCTGCCTCTTTATACCTATCTGAAGAGCTGCAAGGGATTTGAAGGTTTCGGAAAAGGTCCGAAAGCACTGGCAATGGGAGCTATGCTCCGGACGATCGATAAAGATTATAAAAATAATCCTGCTATCAAGTGGAATTTCACGAAATTCCTGGTTGACCGCGCCGGAACGGTGGTAGCCAGGTTTGAGCCGACCATGAAGATGGAGGAAGTAGACAGACAGGTCAAGGCACTTCTTTAAATGAAAAAAAGATAGGAGAGAGAAAATGTCTGTTCAGGTGAAAGAGAGTACAAAGGACGATCCTTTTTATGCATTAAGACTGGAGAATCAACTGTGTTTTCCGATCTATGCCTGTGCGAGAGAGATCATCCGCGTTTACAAACCGTTTCTGGATGAACTGGACCTGACTTATACACAGTATATTACCATGATGCTTTTGTGGGAGGAAAAAGAATATTCGGTGGGCGAGCTTGGAGAGCGGCTTTACCTCGATTCAGGAACATTAACTCCGCTCCTCAAAAAACTGGAGAGCAAGGGCCTTGTTTCCAGAAGACGTTCTGAGCGCGATGAGCGGGCCAGGGTGATCTCAGCGACCGAAAAGGGAATGGCGCTTCGGGAGGAAGCTCTCAAAGTTCCGGGGAAAGTGGCTCCTCAGATAAGAATCGAGATCGAAGAAGCCAGAGTCCTCTATAAGACACTTTATGAAATGCTGGAAGGATTTTCGAGATGAAAAAAGTGGAGCGTGTTCGGAAAAGGGTCTTTGACATTATTCAGATCGGCAATACATCCGACCTGCCGAGCCGGATCTTTGACTGGTTCATCTCGATTGTGATCGTTACGAACATCCTGGTCCTGTTTCTCCGGACCTTCGATGAGCTGGCTGCGTATGACCATATTCTGGCCGTGATCGAATCGCTGACGATCCTGATCTTCATGGTGGAATATGCCCTGCGAATCTGGACGGCATCATACCTGTATCCCGATGAAAGCCCGTTTGAAGCCGTTCTGCATTTTCTGCGTTCATTTGACGGCGTCGTGGATCTGCTGACCATCCTGCCGTTCTTCTTCCTGTCGGGGTTCGTCGTCTTCAGGATGCTGCGCGTGGTAAGGATCTTCCATCTGTTCAGGCTCAACGCCAATTACGATTCCTTCAACGTGATCATCTCGGTCCTCTATGAGAAGAGGAACCAGATCATCTCTTCTCTGTTCATCATCCTGGTTCTGCTGCTGGCCGCTTCGCTGTTTATGTATTCAGCCGAACATGATGCCCAGCCGGAAAGTTTTAAAAATGCTTTTTCGGGTATATGGTGGGGCATGTCCACTCTGCTGACTGTGGGATATGGGGACATCTATCCTGTTACCTTTATAGGAAGGGCCATGGCGATCGTCATCTCGTTCCTCGGCGTAGGAGCGGTAGCTATTCCGACCGGTATCATTTCTGCCGGCTTTGTTGAGCAGTACACAGAGCTGTCCAACGGACGGCGCAGGACCGGAGGGACCGGAGATATTTCGCTCCAGACGGTCGTCACGGATATCGACAGCGCGTGGATCGGGATGGACGCGGAAGAATTAAAAAAGAGCAGGGGGCTGATCCTGCTCATGGTTAGACGCTCCGGGAAAGTATTGCTCCCGTCTGAAGATCCGGATGTCCGGATCGCTGTCGGCGATGTCCTCATTATATATGATGGGCGTCCGGATGCTCAGCTTTTTCCGGAAGCATAGAATTCAGTGGTATCACGCTGATAGAGAACAGCAGGCACTGTCTCATGCCGGATCGTTTCCCGGCTGCGGGCAGTGCCCTTTTTTGCTTCCTCGATCTGGGAGACGAGCATGGTGACGGCTTCACGGGCGATCAGCGGGATCTGCTGGTCGACCGTGGAGATCGGATAGATGGAATCCCTGGAGATCGGGGAGTTGTCGAAGCCCACCAGCCGGTAGGAGTCCGGCAGGGTATTGTATTTGCGGACAAGGCGGTTCAGGAAAGCGTGGGCTCTGGTATCATCCGAGAAAAAGAGTCCCTTTTTCTGGCCGGGATATCTGTTTTCCAGCTCATCCAGCAGTTTTTCAACCGCGGGACTGATGGCTGTGAAGGAGACATCCCCGTCCAGGAAGATGATCTCATGGCGGAGATCATTCTCGCGGCAGTAATCGCGGAATCCAAGGATACGGTTGTAGGCCGGTATGGTTTCCGGAGTGGGCGTGTTCACGTGGATATAGACGTCGCACTGATGAGAGTGCAGGAGGGAGACAGCCATCCTGGCTCCTGCATAGTTGTCGCAGTTGACGCTGCTGATGAAGTCGTCCTCACGCTCGATGCTGACGACCGGGATGGGCAGGGAAGCCAGCTCAGACGATGGAAGGGTATGGCTCATGACGATCAGTCCCTCGATCTGGTAGGCCATCAGTTCCTCCAGATATTTTTTTTCGTGCTCAGGATCGCCGTCGCCCACAAAGACCAGGTATTTGAAACCGAATTCATTGTAGGTGCTCAGGATCTGATTGAGCATCTCGGAGAAATAGTGGAGGTACAGATTCGGGACGATGATGCCGACAAACTCTGTTTTCCCCCTGGCCAGGATCCTGGCTACCTTATTTTCGTGATAGTTCAGTTTATCAAGCGCCCGGCGGATGATCTCCTGATTTTTCGGTGTAAGAGAATCGGGGTTGTTAAAATAACGGGAGATCGTCGTCTTCGAAAATCCCGTGTAGCTGGCGATATCGTTGAAAGTTACGTTCTTCTTATTTCCTTTATTCATTACCCACCTCTTCCCGGCAGCGGGACAAAGCGGCTGTTTACTGCTTTCATATATTGAATTGATAGTATACAGGCCGGTCAGCAGAAATATGATTACAGCAGGACCATCTGGAAAAATGATATTTGAATGAATTATATCAAATATGCACGAAAAATAGCAACAAATAACCGGTTCCTCAATAGCGAATCTGCTAATTACACAAAAAACGGTTGTCATTCTTGTCGATTATTTCGCTTTGAAATTGATTGACGTTCGTCAGATTGAATGATAATATGTTTTAGAAAGTAACCGGTTCCTCAACCGGGAAATGAAACCAAAGTACAGTGGATGAATTGATTTAAAAAGGAGGATCATTTCATGAAGAGAAGAATTCTTGCCGGAGCAGTCGTAGCCGCAGCTCTTACCGGTGCGGTCGCATCCGCAGCGATGGCTGCCGATGTGAAGATCACCATCTTCAACTCAAAGATGGAGATCCAGAGCCAGCTCGAGGAGATGGCTGCTGAGTACACCGCAAACAAGGGCGTTGAGGTTGACGTATACTATTCCAGCGACACGGTTGCCGCTCATATGTCCACCAGATATGCTTCCAACGAGCCCTACACCATCGCAATGGTCGATGCAAAAGACATTTATTCACTGGCTCCGGATCATGGCCTTGATCTGAGCGATCAGGACTGGGTCAAGGATACGACACAGGCCATCGCCATCGATGGCAAGGTTTACGGCTTCCCGGTATGCGTTGAGGCCAGAGGCCTGATCTACAACAAGACCGCTATCGAGGAGACTCTCGGCGAAGAGTTCAATCCGGAAGATTACAAGACCTACGATGCTTTCAAGGAACTGCTTGCCAAGCTCGCCGAGAACGGGATGGAGACACCGGTCGGCATCATGAAGGAAGACTGGTCACTGGCAGCTCATTATCTCGCTTCCGTATACGAAGAGAGAGATGACGTTGATGCTTTCATCACCGCTCTTCACAACGGCGAAGTTGACCTGATGGAAGATGAGCGCTTCAACAGCCGTATGGATACCTTCGATCTGCTCAAAGAGTACAACTATGCGAAGGATGCTCCCGTGGCAGCTGTTCGTGAAGATACCGAGCTGTACCTTGGCGAAGGCGAGATCGCATTCATGTACGGCGGCAACTGGGACTGGTCCGTACTCAACGAGTATGAGCCCGAAGGCGAGATGGGCATGATGGCTGTTCCGCAGAACGATGAGCCCTACAATGACAGACTGATCGGCGGCGGCTCCAAGTATTTCTTCATCGACAACTCCGAGAACACCAGTGAAGAGCAGCAGCAGGCAGCCAAGGATTTCCTTAACTGGCTGGTCTATGATGAAGAGGGACAGGATTTCATGGTCAACACCTGCGCACTTGTTCCCGCTTACTCCAACATCGATCTTCCCGTTTCCGATCCGCTGGGCGCAAGCGTAAAGGCTTATGCCGATGCTGACAAGCTCATCCCGAGCTACAACTACATGCCCGATGATCACTATGCAAAAGTCGGCGCCAACATGCAGGAATACCTTGCGGGCGATATCGACCGCGCTGCTTTCGCACAGGATATCCAGGATTACTGGACAGCCACCACACCGGTCGAGCACTGATCGGACAGACCTGAAAATCAATCCGTATCTGATACGGGCACACAAATCAGTCGAAGAGGGCCAAAAGCCCTCTTTGGCATGTCAGGTGTAAACTCTAACTGATGGGAGAATGTTATGAATAGAAATAAATTGTCTTATAAGGTAGGACAGTTTGCCATGTTCGGCGGCATCGCCACCATCCTTTTCTGCGGTGTGGTGATCGTTCCGTTCATTTATGGTCTCTATCTTACCTTTACCAGCTGGGACGGCGTTTCGCTCTCGAAACCCTTTGTCGGGCTGGCCAACTATGCGGCGGCCTTTGCTGACAAGGATTTCTGGCTGGCTCTGGGCCGTACGGTGATCTATTCAGTATTTGCCGTTGTCCTGATCAATATCGTGGCCTTCCTGCTGGCTTATATGGTAACCAGCGGCGTTAAGGGCCAGAACTTCTTCCGTGCAGGCTTCTTCGTACCGAACCTGATCGGCGGTATCGTTCTCGGTTATGTGTGGCAGTTCGTATTCAGCCGCGCCCTTCCGACCATCGGCTTCCCGAAGCTGCTCGGCACCACTGAACAAGGCGCCATGCTTGCCCTGATCATCGTCTCGGTCTGGCAGTTCGCCGGCTACATGATGCTGATCTATGTGGCAGGTTTCATGAGCGTTTCAAAAGCATTGATGGAAGCTGCCCAGATCGACGGCTGCACCAAGAGCCAGTCGACCTGGTACGTGACTGTTCCGCTGATGCGTTCATCCTTCGTACAGTGCCTGTTCCTTTCCATCACCCGCTGCTTCATGGTCTACGATGTCAACCTCTCCCTGACAAAGGGTGAGCCGGCAGGCAAGTCGGTCATGGCAGCCATGCACGTGTACAATCAGGCCTTCACCTACAAGAACTACGGCACCGGCCAGGCACAGGCTCTTATCCTGTTTGTTGTCTGCGCGATCGTCGGCGTAACGCAGGTGTACATCGGTAAGAAAGGGGAGGTGGCAGCATGATACAGGACAGCGCAAAAGCTCTTGCCCGCAAGAAAAGGATCAATGCGATCCTGATGATCATTCTGATCGTCGTTTTCATTGCCTTTGTCTTCCCGTTCATCCTCGTTGTGATCAACGTTTTCAAGGAGAAAGTTGATATCGTCAAGGATCCGCTTTCCCTGGTCGGCGTCAAGAAGGGCTTTACTACGGAGAACTTCCCCAACGCCATGCAGAAGATGGATTTCTGGAAGGTGTTCGTCAACTCACTGATCATCACCGTCAGCTCCACCATCCTGACCCTGCTTCTTTCCTCCATGACGGCGTTCGTCATCGTGCGTAACAAATGGAAAGCCTGCGCGCTTCTGTTCTCCGCGATGGTCGCCTCCATGGTCATCCCGTTCCAGGTACTGATGGTACCGCTGGTATCGCTCTACGGCGGCGTTTTCGGTGTCCTCAATCACCGCATTACGCTGATCCTGATGCACGTAGGCTTCTCCCTCTCCATGGCGACATTCATGTTCCACGGCGCGATCCACACGAACATTCCGCTGGAGCTTGAGGAAGCAGCCCTCATCGACGGCTGTACCAGATGGCAGACATGGTGGAAGGTCGTCTTCCCCCTGCTCAAACCCACCATCGCGACCGTGGCGATCATCGACGCCATGGCGTTCTGGAATGATTACCTTCTGCCGAGCCTGGTACTCCAGAAGAAAGAACTGTACACCATCCCCATCGCTACCCAGGCATTCTACGGGACCTTCTCTTCAGACCTCGGTCTGATCATGGCCGCACTGCTGCTGGCAATGCTGCCGATCCTGATCCTGTACATCCTGCTGCAGCGCTTCATCGTGGAAGGTGTTACCTCCGGCGCAGTCAAAGGCTGATCATTTTTTTAACAACAATTCTTACCGCATCGGGCTTGCCCGGTGCGGTTTTTTGCTGCGTCTGCTTTTTTTGAAGGTTGAGCGGTGGTTTTGGGCTGGTGGAGCAGACGCAATTGAGGGAATTGGCGGCTGCGTCTGCTTTTTTTGAAGATGAGAGACGGTTTCGTGCCGGGAAAAGCAGACGCAATTGAGGGAATTGGCGGCTGCGTCTGCTTTTCTTGAAGATGAGAGATGGTTTCGTGCCGGGAAAAGCAGACGCAATTGAGGAATTTAGCGACTGCGTCTGCTTTTTTGAAGGTTGAGAGAAGGCTTCGGACCGGGAAAAGCAGACGCAATTGAGGGATTTGGCGGATGCGTCTGCTTTTTTGAAGGTTGAGAGATGGCTTCAGACCGGGAAAAGCAGACGCAATGGGTGCTTTCGGGCACTTGCGTCTGCTAATTGGGTTGGGTTGACGAGAAGGAAAAAGAGAAATTTCAGAAAATTAGCACTCACCACTTGACAGTGCTAACAACATGCGTTATAGTAGCCTCAGAACAGACGTTTGGTCTGGAATAACCCATGGAGGGAGGCTGAATAGATGAATATACAGAAATTTACACAGAAATCGATCCAGGCTGTAAATGAGCTGGATAAGATTGCGTTTGAATATGGCAACCAGGAGATCGAACAGGAACACCTGCTGATGAATCTGCTTCGGCAGGATGATTCCCTGATCATGAAAATGATCGAGAAGATGGGAATAGAGACAAACCTGTTCAAGAACACTCTTGAAGGTGTGCTTGATGCAAAGCCGAAGGTTTCCGGAGGCCAGCCTTATGTCGGGCAGTACCTCAACAAAGCGCTGATCAGCGCTGAGAATGAAGCAAAGCAGATGGGAGATGAGTATGTCTCCGTGGAGCATCTGTTCCTCTCACTGATCGACAATCCCAGCCCGGCGATCAAGAAGCTGTTTACGCAGTTCGCGATCACGAGGGAGCGCTTTTTGCAGGCGCTTTCTTCGGTCAGGGGAAATGTGCGCGTCACGAGCGATACGCCGGAGGATACCTATGATTCTCTGAACAAATACGGGGAGGAACTGGTCGAAAAGGCCAGACGCCAGAAACTCGATCCGGTGATCGGCAGGGATAATGAGATTCGGAACGTGGTCCGTATCCTTTCGAGAAAGACGAAGAATAATCCGGTGCTGATCGGTGAACCCGGCGTCGGCAAAACGGCCGTCGTGGAAGGTCTCGCCCAGCGGATCGCGCGCGGCGATGTTCCCGAAGGCCTGAAAGAAAAGAAGATCTTTGCGCTGGATATGGGCGCCCTGGTCGCAGGGGCCAAGTACCGCGGCGAATTTGAGGAGAGGCTTAAAGCCGTGCTCCAGGAAGTTTCGAAGAGCAACGGCGAGATCATCCTGTTTATCGATGAGCTGCACCTGATCGTCGGCGCAGGCAAAACGGACGGCGCCATGGATGCCGGAAATATGTTAAAGCCCATGCTGGCCAGGGGCGAGCTTCACTGTATCGGCGCCACGACACTGGACGAATACCGGAAATATATTGAAAAGGATAAAGCACTTGAGAGACGCTTCCAGCCTGTCATGGTGGATGAGCCCACCGTGGAGGATACCATCTCCATTTTAAGGGGATTAAAGGAACGCTATGAAGTTTACCACGGCGTGAAGATCACCGACGGAGCGCTGGTCAGCGCGGCCACGCTGTCGCATCGGTACATTTCCGACCGGTTCCTGCCTGATAAGGCGATCGACCTGGTGGATGAAGCATGTGCCCTGATCAAGACAGAACTCGATTCGATGCCGACAGAGCTGGATGAACTTCGCCGCCGTATCCTGCAGATGGAGATCGAGGAGGCAGCGCTTAAGAAAGAGACCGACCGGGCCAGTATGGAGCGCCTGGAGCATCTTTCCAAAGAACTGGCAGAACTTCGCGATGAATTCAACAGCAAGAAAGCGCAGTGGGACAACGAGAAAGAATCCGTGGAGAAGCTGTCGCAGCTTCGTGAGCGCATTGAGGATATGAACCGCCAGATCGAGATGGCCAAACAAAAGTATGACCTGAACGAAGCGGCAAGACTGCAGTACGGCGAACTTCCCAAACTCCAGCAGCAGCTGGAACAGGAAGAAGAAAAGGTCCGCGGCAGGGATATGTCTCTGGTCCATGAGAGCGTGACATCGGAGGAGATCGAGCGGATCATCTCCCGCTGGACGGGTATCCCGACCGCGAAGCTGACGCAGGGCGAGCGCGCGAAAGTGCTTGCGCTGGGCGACCATCTGCATGAGCGCGTGATCGGCCAGGATGAGGCAGTGGAGCGAGTAACGGATGCTATCCTTCGTTCGAGGGCCGGCATCAAGGATCCTTCAAAGCCCATCGGTTCGTTCCTGTTCCTCGGCCCCACGGGCGTGGGCAAAACGGAACTGGCGAAGGCGCTTGCGCAGAACCTGTTCGATGATGAACAGAATATGGTCCGTATCGACATGAGTGAGTATATGGAGAAGTTCTCCGTATCTCGTCTGATCGGAGCACCTCCCGGATATGTCGGATACGAGGAGGGCGGTCAGTTGACGGAAGCGGTTCGCCGCAAACCGTACAGCGTAGTCCTCTTTGATGAGATCGAGAAAGCTCATCCGGATGTGTTCAATGTTCTGCTTCAGGTCCTCGACGACGGGCGGATCACCGACTCGCAGGGCAGGACCGTGGACTTCAAGAACACCATCCTGATCATGACTTCCAATATCGGTTCGACCTACCTGCTTGACGGGATCACCCCGGAAGGTGAGATATCCGAACAGGCAAGAGAGATGGTCACGGCTGACTTGAGATCCCATTTCAGGCCTGAATTCCTGAACAGGCTCGACGAGATCATCCTCTTCAAGCCGCTGACAAAAGATAACATCAGCCATATCGTCACGCTGATGATGAATGACCTGAACAAACGTCTTGAGGAACAGGACATCACACTGGAACTGACGGATGAAGCAGCTGACCAGATCATCGAGCAGGGATATGACCCGGTCTACGGAGCGCGGCCGCTTAAGCGGTACCTGCAGAAGAATGTGGAGACTCTGGCTGCACGCCGGATCCTGCAGGGTGATGTGGTCCCGGGCGACACACTGGTGATCGGTGTGAAAGACGGGAAACTCGAAGCGAACATCCGGGCTCAGGCGGAAGTATTGTAAGATGTTGTCCAACCGCTTTGCGGTGACATAGACCGGAAAAGGCAAGGGATGACAGATCCGTAAGGACCTGCCGCCCCTTGCCTTTTCTTTTTCACATTGCTATAATTGAAAACTGACTTGCACCCTGCGAAATTAAAGTTGAAAGAGGGCCTGTAAATGGATAATGAGAATAATAACAGCATGGAAATAAACAGCGAGCTTGCCCGCACTTATATGCGCAGAAGAAGAATCATCTGGGGCTGTGCCTTTGCGGTGCTGGCACTGATGGGAGCCTATATGATATGGTCCGTAGTCAATAAGACCGGGATGGGGACCACCTACGCGGTGCTGCTGTGCGCAGCGCTGGCGGTCTTCTGGCTTTTGACGGATGTCATTTCCCCGATCGCGGTGCACGCGTTTGACGGGCGTTCGCCGAAACAGAAGAGTGCTTATATGAAATATGCCGGCCTGGAGCTGATCGGGTACGCAGGACTTGCGTATTTCGGCATTACCGCAATGAGCAACAGAAGTTCCATTTACGGAGCGGTTGCTTTTCTCATTGCCACGCTCAATAAAAGGCGTTTTCTCGATGCCTATGTTTCCGATCAGGAGGAAGAGCCGGAAGAAGCTGAAGAAAGTGAGATAGAGAGTGGGATGACACAGGAGCCGAAAAGCGGCGCAGCAAAGGTTTCCCAGCTTTCCGCGGCTGACCGCCTTGCCAGACTGCAGGCGTCTATCGCAGATGACAATGAAGATGCGGAAGAGGCCATGCCGGATGAGCCAGCACAAGATACAGAAAATACGGAGGAAGAAGAACAATGACTCAGCTGCTTGAACGGATCAGCCTGGAAGTGATGCAGGCTTTTGAAAAGGCAGGTTACGATAAAGAACTCGGACGGGTGACGATCTCCAATCGTCCCGATCTTTGCGAATACCAGTGCAACGGGGCGCTTGCAGGTGCGAAGCGCTATCACAAAGCTCCGCTTTCCATCGCACAGGAAGTGGCCGAAATACTGCTTCAGAGCGATACTTTTTCAAAGGCGGAGGCTGCAGCGCCGGGCTTCCTGAACATGGATATCAATAAAGACCGCCTGTGCGAATATCTGCAGGAGATGAAGGACGATGAGCTGCTCGGAGTGGAGAGCGAAAAGCAGCCGAAGATGATCATTATCGATTACGGCGGAGCGAATGCGGCGAAGCCGCTTCATGTCGGTCATCTGCGCTCTGCTGTCATCGGTGAGAGCATCAAGAGAATCCTGCGCGCCAAGGGCCATAAGGTGGTCGGCGATGTGCATCTGGGCGACTGGGGCCTGCAGATGGGACTGATCATCACGGAGCTGCGCCATCGGATGCCGGACCTGGTCTATTTTGACGAGAATTATGAAGGGGAATATCCGAAGGAAGCGCCGTTCACGATCGGCGAACTTGAGGAGATCTATCCGTTTGCGAGCGCAAAGTCCAAGGAGGATGCGGCGTACAAAGAGGAAGCCATGCAGGCGACTTTTGACCTTCAAAGCGGACGCAGAGGCTACCGTGCCCTCTGGGACCATATCCTGGCGGTATCGATGGCGGACCTTGAAAAGAATTATAACCGCCTGAATGTCGTCTTTGACGTGTGGGGCAAGGAATCTGACGCTCAGCCCTATATTCCCGACATGGTGCAGCGGCTGAAGGATGAGGGCTATGCGCATTTCGACCAGGGAGCCCTGGTGGTCGATGTAAAAGAAGAGACGGATACAAAGGAAGTGCCGCCGTGCATGATCCTGAAGTCGGACGGTTCATCTCTTTACAATACGACGGACCTGGCAACGCTGGTAATGAGGCGCGGAACATACGACCCGGACCAGGTGATCTATGTGGTCGACAAGCGCCAGGAACTGTACTTTACGCAGGTATTCCGCGCGGCCCGGAAGACGAAGATCGTGCGTGAGGACACCCAGCTTGATTTCCTGGGCTTCGGCACAATGAACGGCAAGGACGGCAAACCGTTCAAGACCCGTTCCGGCGGCGTGATGCGTCTGGAATATCTCATTGATGACATCAATGAGGAGATGCAGCGCAAGATCATGGAAAACCATGAGGTGGATCCGGAGGAAGCCAAGGAGACTGCGAAGATCGTGGCGCTGTCTGCGATCAAGTACGGAGACCTGTCCAATCAGGCCTCCAAGGATTACATCTTCGATGTGGATAAGTTCACTTCATTCGAAGGCAATACCGGACCCTATATCCTGTATACGATCGTGAGGATCAAATCGATTCTGGCACGGTATGCGGCGGAAGGCAAAGACGCGGATAAGTGTGTGATGGGCCCGGCCATGTCCGCAAGCGAGAAAGCACTGGGGCTTTTGCTGTCGCAGTTCGGCGCCTGTGTCGACCAGGCTGCGAATGAGCTGGCGCCGCACAAGATCTGTTCTTATATCTATGAGCTGGCGAACGCCTTCAACCGTTTCTACCATGAGACAAAGATCCTCTCTGAGGAGGATGAGGAAAGGCGAGGATCGCTGATCGCCCTGCTGGTGCTGACGAAAAAGGTACTGGAAAAGAGCATCGACATGCTCGGGTTTACCGCACCCGAGAGAATGTAAAGGGAGCCGAAGAATATGCCCTGGAGAAAAAATCTGCCATGGATCATGCTGGCAGGGGATATACTGGTTCCGCTGCTGATGCACTCCCTTGCGATCTTTATTTCGGCAGCCCTGCTGCGGGCTTTTCACGCGGTCAATGCTGATCTTTACGGCAGCGCGCTGGGAAGTGTGCTTGTTTTGGGGCCGTCACTTCGCATGATCTCTTCGGATAAAAAGGCCGGCGTCGTTATACCCGGAGAGAAAAAGAAAAATATCTGGCCGCTGGCTCTGGCGCTGGGCGCTGTATTCAGCGTCGCGGTCGGGAAGCTGATGCAGCTTGCCGGATTTGACCGTATTTTTTCAAATATGGTCCAGGAGAGGCTCTTTCTTATTTCCTTTGTCCCGCAGATCCTCTTCTGGGGAATGCTTATTCCGCTGGCGGAGGAACTGATCCACAGAGGGCTGGTCTATCCGAGGCTGAGAAGCCGCTTTCCGCTTTGGACGTCGGTGATCATCTCATCGCTTATTTTCGGCGTTGCTCACGGAAATGTGATTCAGTCGGTATACGCCTTTCTGGCCGGGGTCTTGCTGTGTCTTTTCAGGGAATACGGCGGCCTCGAGAGCGCCGTGGCGTTTCACGCCGGTGCCAACCTGATCAGCGTGATTTTGCATCGTTTGCTGTAAGATGAGACGCGGCGAAGCGGCAGCAGATAGTAAAGTACATTGACAGAACCGGGTAAATCCTGTAAAGTTCTGTTTGTTGAGTTAATGACTGGTTATATACAGGAGGAGATGCATGTATACACTGGAAGATATCAAGACAGTTGATCCGCAGATCGCCGATGCCATCTGCAGCGAGTTTGAACGGCAGAACCGTCATATCGAGCTGATCGCATCGGAGAACTGGACATCCAAAGCCGTCATGTCCGCTATGGGGAGCGTGCTGACCAATAAGTACGCGGAAGGCTACCCGCACAAACGTTATTATGGCGGATGCGCCTGCGTGGACGTGGTCGAGGAGCTGGCGATCGAACGTGCGAAGCAGCTGTTCGGATGCACCTACGTAAATGTGCAGCCGCATTCCGGTGCACAGGCCAATATGGCTGTTTTCTTTGCCCTCCTGCAGCCGGGCGACACCGTCATGGGAATGAACTTAAACCACGGCGGTCATCTCTCCCACGGAAGCCCCGCGAATTTTTCCGGTGCTTATTTCAAGGTCGTCCCGTACGGCGTGAACGATGAGGGATGCATCGATTATGACGAAGTCGAACGTCTGGCCGTTGAGAATAAACCGAAACTGATCGTGGCCGGTGCCAGCGCCTATGCGCGTACGATCGATTTTAAGCGTTTCCGCGAGATCGCCGACAAGGTCGGAGCCTATCTGATGGCGGATATGGCGCATATCGCCGGACTGGTGGCAGCAGGACTTCATCCGAGCCCCGTTCCGTATGCACATGTGGTGACCACGACTACCCATAAGACCTTAAGAGGTCCCAGAGGCGGCATGATCCTGTCCTCTCAGGAGTTTGCCGACGAGCATAAGCTCAACAAGGCGATCTTCCCGGGAACCCAGGGCGGCCCGCTGATGCATGTCATTGCAGCCAAGGCTGTGTGCTTTAAAGAAGCGCTCGAGCCCTCCTTCAGGGAATACCAGAAACAGGTGGCGGCCAACGCCCAGGCACTTTGCAGGAGCCTGATGGACCGCGGAATCGAGATCGTCTCCGGCGGCACCGACAATCACCTGATGCTGGTCGACCTGACCAATACCGGCCGGACCGGCAAGGAAGCGGAAGCACTCCTTGACGTCGCGCATATCACAGCCAACAAGAATACCATCCCGAACGATCCGCGTTCACCCTTCGTCACCAGCGGCCTGCGTCTGGGCACCCCGGCTGTGACGACCAGGGGAATGAATGAACAGGATATGGATGTGATCGCGGAAGCGATCGCCCTCGTTTTAAAGAACGGCGAGGAAAAGATTGAGGAGGCCAAAGCACTGGTCAAGACCCTGACGGACAAGTACCCGCTTGAGGGCTGAGCTTAAAAAGCATCCTGCAAAGCAAAAATGAAATGATCAGGCGGCGCACTGTCCGATGGACAGGGCGCCGTTTTCATTCCGGGAAAGATATGATATAATAAATAGGTTAATCGTCAGAATAAAAGGAGAAGTGTTTTGATGAAGAAACTTGACGAGCTGCTTTTGAATATTCCTCACGAGATCCTGCAGGGATCTTCGGATGTTTGTGTGACCTCGATCGAGAACGATTCGAGGAAGGTAAAGGACGGATCCCTGTTCTTCTGCATCAGGGGAGCAGTGACCGACGGACATAAATATGCGCCGGATGTGGCGGCAAAAGGAGCTTCGGTGATCGTAGCTGAAGAGGCGGTTCCGGTCCCGGAGACGGTCACGGTGGTAAAAGTGCCCGACTCACGCCGCGCCATGGCGCTGATCGCCTGTGCATGGTTTGACCATCCGTCAAGGAAACTGAAGATGGTGGGCGTGACGGGGACCAAGGGCAAGACCACCACAACCTATATGATCCGGTCCATACTGGAAGGCGCAGGACTGAAAACCGGCCTGATCGGGACGATCGAGACCATTATCGGGGATGAGGTGATCCCGTCCGAGCACACGACGCCCGAATCCGTCACGGTGCAGTCATATCTGGCAAAGATGGCGGATGCCGGGATCGAGGTATGCGTCATGGAAGTATCCTCGCAGGCGCTGATGCTGGATCGGACAGCCGGGATCGAATTCGACCTGGGTATCTTCACCAACATCGAGCCCGATCATATCGGACCGGCCGAGCATGAAAGCTTCGAGGACTATCTCGAGTGCAAGTCGCGCCTGTTCAGACAGTGCCGGACCGGCATCCTGAATTTCGATGACAGCCATCTGGAGAAGATCCTCGAAGGCCATACCTGCGAAGTGGAGACCTTCGGCTTCGGCGAAGGGGCCGACCTGCAGGCGTACAATGAGCATCTGTTCGTCGGCAAAGGATACCTGGGCGTCTCCTACAGTCTAAAAGGACTGCTCAATATGGATGTCACGGTCGACATTCCCGGACGTTTCAGCGTTTACAATTCCATGTGCGCAGCGGCTGTCTGCCGTCATTTCGGCATCGGGAAAGACCGGATCACCGCGGCGCTTAAGCAGGCTAAGGTCAAGGGGCGCATCGAGCTGGTCAAAGTTTCGGACGAGTTCACGCTGATGATCGATTACGCGCACAACGCGATGGCGCTTGAGAGCCTGCTCACGACTTTGAAAGAATACAAGCCCAACCGGCTGGTATGCCTGTTCGGATGCGGGGGCAACCGCTCCAAACTGCGCCGCTTTGAGATGGGAGAGGTCTCCGGAAGGCTGGCCGACCTGACCATCATCACCTCCGACAATCCAAGGAATGAGGATCCGGAGGCGATCATGGACGATATCGTCACGGGAATCTCAAAAACAGACGGAAAATATGTCCGCATCTCCGACCGAAAGGATGCGATCCGCTATGCGATCCGTAACGGACAGCCCGGAGACATCGTGGTGCTGGCGGGCAAGGGCCATGAAGATTACCAGGAGATCAAAGGAAAGAAATACCCGATGGATGAGAGGGTCCTGATCAGTGAGATCCTGGCCGAGGAACCGTAAACAGACGGGAGTGGCTGAATGCAGAATCAATACGCACAGGTCGTGATCGATATTACCAGCCCGGACCTGGACCGAACCTTCGAGTACCTGGTCCCGGAACAGCTGCGTGACCGGATCGCGCCGGGCATGGTGGTGGAAGTCCCCTTCGGAAAGAGCAGCCGCACCGTGACCGGATATGTGACAGGATTATCGGATAAATGCAGCTTCGATCCTTCCAGGATCAAACCCCTGCTGGGCATTCGTTCGGATGCGGCCGGCGGGGAGGAGAAGCTGGTCGCGCTGGCGGCTGCGATGAAAGTCCGCTATGGCTGCAGTATGGCGCAGGCTTTGCGGACGGTGCTGCCGGTCCGGAAAAAAGTAAGGTCAGCCGACAGGAAGTATATCTGCCTGAAGGCATCCGAAGAGGAAGCCTGTGAAGCGCTGGCCGTCATGAAAAAGAAAAACCAGAAAGCAAGGGCGAGGCTTATCGAAGCACTGCTCGAAGAGCCGTCCGTTCCTTACGAACTGGTCAGGGATAAACTGGGCATCACCGCCCCTGTCATCCGTTCACTCGAGGAAAAAGGCCTGGTATTTACGCAGACGGAGGTGACCCTTCGAAAACCTGCCCTGCCCGGTGCGGAAGAAAATAAGGAAACATCGGAAGGAGAGCTGAGCGATCAGCAAAGAAAGGTCGTTGAAAGTGTCCTCTCAGACATTGAACGGGACGGGGAAAGTTCAGGCCGCTACCTGCTTCGCGGAGTGACCGGAAGCGGCAAGACAAGAGTTTATACGGAACTGATCGCCCACGAAGTGGCGAAGGGAAAACAGGCCATTGTCCTGATTCCGGAGATCGCACTCACCTGGCAGACAGTTATGCGCTTTTACCGCAGATTCGGAGAGCGGGTTTCGTTTATCCACTCCAGGCTCTCCCAGGGGGAGAGGTATGACCAGTTTACGGCGGCCAGGGACGGCAAAATCGATGTGATGATCGGACCGCGCTCCGCCCTGTTCACACCGTTTCCGAATCTCGGAATCATCATCATTGATGAGGAGCAGGAGAGTGCCTACCAGAGTGAGAAGATGCCCTGTTATCACGCCAGGGAAGCCGCGCTGATGCGCGCTGACATGGAGGGAGCGGCGCTGCTTTTAGGATCCGCGACACCATCCATGGAAGCGTCATACGCGGCAAGGACCGGAGCGCTCAGACTTCTTGAACTGAATGAGAGGATCGGCAGTGCCGCGCTGCCCGACGTGACGGTCGTTGACCTGAAAGAAGAATATAAGAAAGGCAGACGGTCTTTGATCAGCCGTACGCTGGAAGCGGCCATTGCGGATACGCTCACAGCCGGAAACCAGGTGATGCTGTTTCTAAACCGGCGCGGATTTGCGGGATTTATCTCCTGCCGAAGCTGCGGCCATGTGATCAAATGCCCGCACTGCGATGTGGCGCTGTCGCTTCATAAAGGCGGATCCTTAGTCTGCCACTACTGCGGCTATACGGCGCCGATGCCG
>JBGUOI010000036.1:0-2943 GCA_045118075.1 Porcincola sp.
TTTCCGGATTTGCGGTTATTGCGATTCTTGCAATTCTGGCTTTTATGCCGTGGAGAAGAGATTCCGCTTAAGTAATCCTTAGATGAGTAAGAAAGTAGCACTACACTCATCAAAATATACTTAAAGTCTTTGTTTTGCCGCTATGTATTGCATTATTGAAAGGTATGCAGTATCATATATGTAGTTCTATCAAATACTACAAATTGCATTGGAGTACTGCATGGCCTTCATTAAAGCACAAAAAATTGTTCGTGATGACTCCGGAAGGATCATCAGTGGTTCAGCATCTATCGTGGACGCTGTCTATGTCCGTACCGGGAACAGCGCACACAGCAGACAGCAGGTCCGTGAGAAACTTGGCAGGGTCCTGTACTTAACTGATGACCGGAAAGCGGGCATTTTTCTGTCACCGACCAGGGGACTGATCGGGTATGATGCCCGTTCGGACAGCTTTTCTTCTGTAGAAAAAGATGATCCCCGCATCAATGGAGAGACTTTGTTCCCCCAGACTGAAATCCACACTGTTTTCGGTGATGCCTATCTGCTGCTTCGTTTTTTGGAAAAATGCGGTCTGCTTTCTGTTTTACGGAGCGTTTTTCCGAAAGATGAAGCTTATGAACGCATGCTGTGCCATATCCTGCACGGCATCCTGAAGGATGGATCGAGGATCAGCTGCGACAACTTCATCCTGAAATCCTTCGCTTCTTACCTGTTTCCGGATGTACCCATTCCATCGCTGCATTCGGATACGAGATTTTTCAGCATGCTCGGAGATGACCGGGTAAAAGTATCGTTCTTTCAGACCTTTGTAGCCGCCATGCAGAAGAAAGACCCGGATTTCGGAAAAGGCTGCTATGTTGATTCAACACCGCTGCCAAACGATATAGATGACAATCCGTTTAATGCTCTTTGCTGCCATGGTGTGGACTCATCAGAGGTCATGACCCGCCTGATCCTTGTACTGGATGAGAAGAGCGGACTTCCTGTCTGGTACGACATCATCCCCGGCAATGTCCTTGACATCAATACTGTCATGACGGTTGTAAATGATGTGGCTGACAGTCTCGGGATCGTAATTGAATCCCTTGTTCTGGATGCCGGTTATGTTTCCAGAGAACTGGTAGGCGCTTTTCATATCGGTACAGAAAAGACGATCATCGGAAGGATGCCTGCCCGGAAAGGGTATCCATATAAAACCCTTTACTGGGAGGTGAAGGACCTGATCGGCAAAGGGAAGTATGCATTTGTCAGAAAACATCATACATACTTTGGCTTCCGCAAGGAGATCGAACTATTTGGCCAGAAAGAGTATGCCTATATATATGTAGATCAATACAATGCTCTGAAGCGTTTCAGCGACTACCTGAGCGAACACGAAGATGAGTACGCTGCTATGAAGGTGAAGGACAAGGACTGGATGACTGTAAAATATGGTTATTTCGTCCTCGTCTCCAACCTGGACCTGAATCCCAAAGAGCTGCTGACTGAATATTTCGGCCGGACAGATATCGAAGTAGTATTCAAGACCAGTAAAGAATACCTTGATCTGCTCCCTCTTTCCAAGTGGACAGATCAAACAGTCAGAGGTAAGATCCTGCATGATATCATCAATACGATTTGCCTTCTGAAACTCCGCAAACAGCTTCTTCCTTCCGGAAGATCTGTCAGTGAGATCGTCGGCAGATGTCAGTCTCTCATGTGTTTCAGGAACAACACGGGTATTGTTACAGTGGAAACACCGTCAAAGCAGGTAAAAGAGTACTTCAGGCTGCTTCATACAGATGTACCGGCCCATATAGATTTGGGTAAGTTTACGTCAACTGTTATGACTGCAAAAATGTAGTGCTACTTTTGCTATCATTTAAGGTTAAAAATATATCAGTACTTAATTGAAATATCAATCATTTTCAGCAGGATCTTTCCGCTTCTCCCATCATCAGCGCTCTGCTGCAGCTACGCCGGAAGGCTCCTGTTGCTAATAGCGATTATGAACCTTTTCCGCAAAGCACAGGACATCTTTAATCTGCACTGCCGTCCCGTCATCCAGGACCGCTGTGCCGCTCATCCTGCCGAAGACCTGATGCTGATCCGATACGATCAGTTTGAAATCGAGATCAGCCGCCCTGTCAAGAACCGGAACAAAATCCATCTCAAACCTTCCGTCGGAAGAGGTAAACTTCCACGGATCCATATATCCGCTTTCCGGAATATGGAATGTCACATCGTCCAGCTTATGCACTTTTCCATTGTAAAAGAGTACGTTCTCCGATGCTGCTTTCGTATTTCCAAACCCATATCCGATATTGAATCCAAAGCTGCTGCCGTCAATATCCGCATTTCCGGAACCCCAGTACCATGTATTGTCATAGGTCCAGACGCCTCTCCCCCAGTCAAGGGTTCCGAAATCCTTCTCCGGATTGAACTCATATCGCTTCCCATCATACATTACATACCCTGAAGCACGCATGCAGTTGATCTTCTGGTTGTAATAGAAGGCATGTTTCTGATCCCACGGCGTAGCGATTACCATGGAGTCCATATCAGGCTGCCGCAGCGTAATATCACACTTAAGATTTTTTCCCTCATGGAAATTCCGGAAGAGACACTGGATTCTCCTGCTGCCGTTTCCAGAAGAAAAACGCATGTGCAGACGTTTATCTTTATACTCCGTTATTCCATCTGAAGAATCTTCAGGAAGATGCAGTTTTCCCATCGGAAAGGCATTCAGCACGGTTTCCGTATGCTCCCACGCTTTTTCGCCGAAAAGCAGCAAAGAAGCAGACTGCAGGCCGATATATCCGTCATCGGAAATCGTAAAAGCCACCCCGAACTGATCACTCAGCACAAGGTAATAATCCCATTCCTTGATGCGCCATTTCGGTGCCTTTATCATATCCCGGCGGTATTTCTGTACCATTCTCCGGGACCAGCCCGGTTCTCTTA
>JBGUOI010000037.1:0-11493 GCA_045118075.1 Porcincola sp.
AATTACCGGTATTTTATGGGGACGAACCTGGAAGTGGGGAATATCTACCCGGCAGTGTACGCAAAAGGCTTTTTCGAGGGCATGAAGAATGAAGGGATGGAAAACATCGTCAACCTTCTTCGCTGTGCCTGGGCCGGAAGCCAGAAATACGGAGCCCTGGTGTGGTCAGGCGATATCCAGTCCAGCTTCCCGAGCATGCGCCGGCAGATCAGGGCAGGCCTGAATATGGCCATCGCGGGAATTCCCTGGTGGACTACTGACATCGGCGGCTTTTTCGGGGGAGACAGCACCGATCCCGCCTTTCATGAACTGCTGGTACGGTGGTTTGAATACGGTACTTTCTGTCCGGTCATGCGTCTTCACGGGTACAGGATGCCCTATCAGCCGCAGCAGGGAACGACCGGCGGCGCGGCATGCGTATCCGGCGCGCCCAATGAGATCTGGAGCTACGGGGAAGAAGTGGAGAAGATTCTCGAAAAATACATCCGGATCCGTGAACAGCTGCGGACTTATGTGCGCGGCCTGATGCGTCAGGCGCATGAGAAGGGGACGCCCGTCATGCGGCCGCTGTTTTATGACTTCCCGGAAGATGCGGCCTCGTGGGAGATCGAAGATGAGTACATGTTCGGGCCGGATATCCTTGTGACACCGGTAACGCAGAGCCGGCAGAGGGAGAGAGAGGTCTACCTTCCGAAAGGAAAGACGTGGACCAATGCCTGGACGGGGGAAACCGTCGAAGGAGGCGTCCGCATAAACGTGTCCGCGCCGCTGGAGCAGATTCCGCTGTTTACCTGCAGCGGTTTTACGATCAGTTTATAAGACCGGTATAATGATCAGCTTATAATAAAAGCTCTCAATCGCAATGGTTGAGAGCTTTTTCTTTACTTATGCTTCGGCACCCTCCGTCCTGATGAGGTGATGGCCTGCTGAGGGCAGACCAGGACGCACAGGTGGCAGCCGACACACTTGCGGGCGTCCATGACGGGCCTGCGGTCTTGTCCCATTCGGATTGCCTGGTGGCCTCCGTCGCCGCAGGAGATAGCGCAGCGTCCGCAGCCGATGCATTTTTTTCGGTTAAACTTCGGGAAGATCACCGTATCCCGCTCCAGATCATGGGTGTCACCATGGAGAAAAGAACGTCCCAGGCCGATCACATCCCTGATATTGGCAAAGTCTTTCTCGGTCAGGTACAGGTTCAGTCCGCTCTTCAGGTCATCGATGATCCGGTAGCCGTACTGCATCACCGCGGTCGTCACCTGAATGGATCCCGCGCCCATCAGGATAAACTCCAGCGCGTCCATCCAGGTCTCCACACCGCCCATGGCGGACAGGTGCATCCCGTTAAGGAGCGGGTTGCGGGCCATTTCCGCGATGAACCGCAGCGCGATCGGCTTTACGGCGTTTCCGCTGTAGCCTCCGACGGCGCTGAAACCGTGTACGGCGGGTGAAGAGATGTACGTATGCATGTTTACGCCCACGACGGACCGGATGGTGTTGATCGCCGACAGGCCGTGCGCACCGCCGCGCAGGGCAGCTTCAGCTGCCGGACTCATATGAGCGACGTTGGGAGTCGGCTTGGCCAGAACGGGGATCGTACAGGAGCGCCTGGCGGCTGCGGTATAGCATTCCACCAGTTCCGGCACGTGGCCGATGTCGGAACCGAGCCCTTCTTCCGCCATATTCGGGCAGGAGAAATTAAGTTCGACCGCGTCAGCTCCGCTCTCCTGACACATCGCGGCAAGCTCGCCCCATTCCTGTTCATCCTGTCCCATGATGGAGGCCAGGATAAATTTGGAGGGATAGTTGGCTTTCAGCCTGCGGAAGATCTCCATATTCTCCCTGACACCGAGGTCGGAGAGCTGTTCGATGTTTTTGAAGCCGATGATGCTGCCGTCACTGCCGCAGATGGCGGAGTAACGGGGAGAAGTCTCATGGATGTCCAGCGAGCATACGGTCTTGAAACAGGCTCCCGCCCAGCCTGCCTCAAACGCCCGCGCACACATATCATAGGTGCTCGCGACGACGGAGGAGGAAAGGAGAAACGGGTTTTCCAGAGGAACCCCGCAGATATCGCATTGCAGGCGGTTCTCGCCCTGCGGAAGCTTAGTTTCGCATTCCGGAATCACTTCATCGTACAGACGAGTGATCAGCTTTGCGATCGGTACCTCACCGGTCCGTACACAGGCGCGTTCGCACGGATGGTCACAGCCGCTGCATGGATTTGCCTTCGGCAGCCTCAAAGCGGCTGTCTGTTCATTTTTAAACCATATGCTTCTCAGAGCCAGGGCCGGATCAATATTTCCGCAGGCGGCTGTGCAGGGAGCATCCGCACAAAGAGCACAGCGGATCATGTCAGCCCGGTTGACTTTCGGAATGATATTGATCATGGGAAAACCTCCTTAAATTCTATCCTGATTTTCACACAGATCACCTTTTTTGGCAACTTGTTTGCTGAACCTGAAAAGAGCGTGGAATTGCCTGCTGATCATGCGTATATGTAGTGTGAAGAACAAAAAGACACGAATAGTAATACTGCGGGGTAAAGCAGACTAAAGGTCCCCCTTACGGAAAAGAAAGAACATGAAAAAGAAAATCATTACTGTTATTATCTTATGGGTGCTGCTTAATGTGGTGCTTGCCGGCATTTACAGTATTATACGAATTCAAAGGAATAACGCATTGATGAAAGAAAGCAGAAAAATGATGGTCGGATCATACGGCCTGAACCGCCGGATCACCGGCGGAGACTATGACCGCGAACTGGCAGTCCGTTGTCAAAACGGGATTTTTGTGGGCAGGGAGAAGAACGATGTCCGCTCATACAAAGGAATCCCGTTCGCGAAACCTCCCACGGGGGAACTTCGTTGGAAGAGGCCGGTTAAAGCTGACGGATCCGATAACGTATACGAAGCATATTATTACGGAAAATCATGCATCCAGACAGAAGCGGAGACGGAGCGGGCTTCTTTCTATCCCCAGGGAGAGGACTGCCTGACCCTCAATGTATGGACGAATAAAAAAGGCCCCAAAGAGGGGAAACCGGTCATGGTCTTTTTCCACGGCGGCGCCTACGGATGGGGCGGCACTTCCGATCCGATCTATGACGGGCAGAATTTCGCCGAGGCACAGCCGGATGTTGTGCTGGTGACGGTCAATTACCGTGTCGGCCTGATGGGATTTGTTGACCTGTCCATGGTGGAAGGCGGCGAGGCTTATAAAGAGAGCGGAAACCTGGGACTGCTTGACCAGATCTGCGCCCTCGAGTGGATACAGCGCAATATCGGGAAATTCGGCGGGGACCCCAAACAGGTCACGATCTTCGGCGAATCGGCCGGAGGAAGCAGTGTTTCGCTTCTTCCGCTGATCGATGAGGCGAAAGGTCTTTTCAAACGTGTGATCGCCCAGAGCGGATCGCCTGCATTTACATTCAGCAAAGAAGAATGCCGGACTTTTACGGACAAGCTGATGAAGGAAGCAAAAGCCTCGAATATGAAGGACCTTCTGTCCCTGAGTGAAAAAGACCTGAAAAAGATCAACCGGAAACTGAATGATTGCAATAACTTCCCGGAGCGGGACGGCATTATCCTGCCTGAAGATGTCTTTGCCCCGTATGAACAGGGAAAAACCGCCGGAATTGATATGCTGATCGGAACAAATGCCGATGAGGCCCGTTACTGGATCGGGGAAGTCGGCGGTTATCGTGTTTACCGTGTCGCCGGTGAACTTATGTATAAAAGTATCGTCTCAAAACTGAATCGGACTGAACTGATCAATGAACTTGTTTTCCGTATTCCGGCCATAGCGCAGGCACAGGCTCACGCCCTCAGCGGGGGCAGGACCTACATGTATTACTGGACGAAAAAGTCCGCCATTCCTCATTACGGAGCCTGCCATGCTGTTGAACTGGCTTATGTATTCGGAAATGTGGACGATAAGATCTTCACGGGAGAAAGGGCGGACGAGGATCTGTCCCGCACCGTTCAGCAGATGTGGGTCAATTTCGCAAAGACCGGTGATCCTGGGACGACTGACCATCCCTGGGAACTGTATGATGCCGTCCGGCGGCAGACAATGTTCATCGGCGATGAGATCACTCCGGTCAGTGATCCGCTGAAGGAACAGAGGAAACTGGTCGAACCGCTGCTCGCCTATCGCTATAACGGGTATTATAAAGTGGCGGAGGATGCCGTTAATGTACTGCTTCGAGACGTAGGGGTGTTTATGATGATCGTCGGCGCCCTGCAGGGAATTGCTTTCCTGGCATGGAATGTGGGGAAAAATATTAAGCTCATCCGCCGGCGGAAGGAAGCAGGCACCATTATTGCGCTCTTAGGCAGGATAGAATATAATTAAGGGAGCAAAGATTCATGTATGTGAATTCAGATATATCCGGCTTGGGCCGGAGAGGAGGGAGAAACCGTTATGGGAAAAAAACTGGTATCATTCATGATGGCGGTAATGTTTGTTTTTGCGCTGCATTCGGTCGTAACAGCCGGTGCGGAGGTCCTGTATGTGCAGGAAGACAACACAAAGGGATATGAGGAGACCAATACCGGTTCAAGGGTCATCAAGACATTTAATGCAGCTGACCAGATCCTGGTGGAGCAGAAGAGCGGCGGCTTTGTAGGCGTCCTTGCAGAGGACCCCGACGGTGACGGACAGACGATTGCATGGATCCCGGCTGACCGGCTGGACAGCCATATCCCGCAGTCAAGATGCCCGCACGAATGGGGTGCATGGAACGTTGTGTCCGAACCGACCTGTACGGATCCCGGATATACCCAGAGATTCTGCAATCTTTGCGGTATGATGGAAGACGGCGAGACACCGGCGCTTGGCCACGATTGGGGTGAGCCGCAGGTGGATACACAGCCCACCTGCACATCTGAAGGCCTGCAGACCCAGACCTGCGCCCGGTGCGGAGTGGTACAGGGCGTAGATATCCCGAGAATCGACCACAGCTTCGGAGACTGGACGGTAAGCAAAAAGGCAACCTGCACCGAAGAAGGTACGGAAACAAGGAAATGCTCGATGTGCGGGCTTGAGGAGACAAGATCGATCGCGATGATTCCTCATACCTACGGTGCGTGGAAGGAGACGAAGAAAGCCACATGTACCGAAGAAGGTGAGGAGACCGCTGCCTGTACGGTCTGCAAACATGAAGAAAAACGTGCCATCCAGAAACTCCCGCACACATTCGATGACTGGAAGGTGACCAAGGAAGCAACCTGTACGGAGACCGGTGAGCGCACTCATACCTGCCGGGTCTGCAAGCTCGTCGAAAAAGAGACGATCGAGATGCTTCCGCACGAGCTTGAAGAAAAGATCATCAAAGAGACGACTGACCATTCCTCCGGTATCCGCTGCAAGATCTGCAAAAAGTGCGGTTTCAAGACGGATGAGGAAGAATTTGATCCCGAGGGAACTCTGCGCCGCGGTGATTCGGGTGAAGAAGTTCAGAAAATGCAGCAGCTTCTCGTTGATCAGGGATTCCTTGGCGAGGGCGGAGCTGACGGAAAGTTCGGAGGCGGGACCGAGAATGCTCTCATGGAATTCCAGCTTTCACAGCACCTGACTCCCGACGGCGTCGGCTGGCCGCAGACTCTTAAGAGACTGAACCATGAATACGGCCCCTGGACGGTCACGCGGCAGATGACCAGGTCTGAGGCCGGTGAACGCACCCGTGTCTGCAAAGACTGCGGATACGAGCAGAAAGAATCCATTGAGGCGGAACCTTCCTATGTACGCCGTGAAAGCGGGGATGATGTAGCCGCTATCCAGAAGATGATCACAGCGGTCGGATTTAATGCGGGAGAACCTGACGGTGTCTTCGGAAAACTGCTCAACGAAGCATTTACCAATCTGGGCAAAGAAAAAGGTTTTGAGTTTACGGAGGATAAGATCACCGCAGCCAATGTCGATGCACTTGTCAATACCTGGATCGGATCCCTTTCTCCGCAGAACCTGAAAGGGCAGGGACGCACCAATGATCCGGTCAGCCTTGCACTGACGGTCAGGGAAGTGACCAGCCTTGACGATGTTTACACGGAAGACGGGAACGAGATCGTGACCTACCAGTGGACACTCAAGAACCTCGGAAGCGCTGACTGCCATGTTTATGCTTTGCTGCTCAACTATGGCGGCACGCCTGATTTCGGGGCAGACAATATCGTGACGACCGTTTGCGGGCAGCTGCTGCAGGCGGATGGTGCCAACACCGCGACGGGAACATTCATCGTGCCAAAGGGCGGATATGCCAAACCGGAGGAGCCCGCAGAAGAACAGACCGAGGAAGTTCCGGAAGAAGCTGAAACGGAGACCCTTGCAGAAGCGCAGACAGAGACTCTTGCAGAGGCCGAAACAGAGACTCTTGCGGAAACCGTAACAGAGGCTGCGGCGCCTGAGCCGGAGACAGAACCGCTTCAGACCGGCCCGATGAACTTCTGCGCCGTCGTATCACAGGATGGTACGGATGCTGTCTGGTGCAGCAATGTGATCACAATGGAGTAACACTATGCATTTTTATAGAAAAGCAGCCGCGGCTATGGCCGTGGCTGCTGTTATCATGACAGCGCCGTGCCGGATGCCGGTTTTGGCTTCGGAAAGCGCAGAACAACTGAATGTAGTGACGACGATCTTCCCGATTTATGACTGGGTCAGGCAGATCATCGGAGAAACGGAGAATGCCTCGGTCAGCCTGCTGCTCGACGACGGGGTCGACCTGCACAGTTTCCAGCCTTCCGCGAAGGATATCATCGGAATTGACCAGAGTGATGTGTTCATCTATGTGGGCGGGGAATCGGACCGCTGGGTCCGGGATATCCTGCAGGAAGCGCACAATGAGGACAGGATCGATATCGCCCTGACACAGGTGCTTAAGGAAGCGCTTAAGGAAGAAGAAACCGTGGAAGGCATGCAGGAAGAAGCGACGGAAGAATCCGGACAGGAGGATGCCGAATACGATGAGCATGTATGGCTCTCGCTCAATAACGCTGCCCTGTTGTGCGAACACATCGCAAAAGCCCTTGGGGAGGCGGATCCGGACAATGCCGGTCTCTATCTTGAGAATGCAGCCTCGTATACGGAAGAACTGCGTGACCTGGATGCGAAGTACCGTGAGACGGTCGATCATGCGCAGCTGAAAACGCTCATCTTTGCCGACCGTTTTCCGTTCCGCTATCTGACGGACGATTACGGCCTGGATTACTATGCTGCTTTTTCGGGCTGTTCGGCCGAGACGGAGGCAAGTTTTGATACGATCATCTTCCTGGCGGACAAGGTCAAAGAACTGCAGCCCGGGGCGATCCTGACCATAGAGGGCACAGATCACAATGTGGCCCGGACAGTCAAAGACACGGCCGGCGGGGAAGCCCCCGGGATCCTTTCGCTCGATTCGATGCAGTCTGTCGTCGGGGCGGACGATTCCAAAACATATCTTTCTGCCATGGAGGAGAACCTGAAGGTGCTCGCGGAAGCGCTGAAATCGGATGTGCAGCCGTAAATGAAAGGTGTTTCGGGGGGCCGGGATCGATTGACGATGAAAGCGGGAATGATTATAATAAACCTGTAGGTTTAGACGGCAATACCATTTCTGACGAAAAGGAGAATAGAATATGGATCTGCTTGGTATGTTATTGGGAACTATGACTTCAGGATCTTCTGTTGACGCACTGGCCAGAAAGACAGGCCTTTCCACAGCGAAGCTTTTAAAGCTGCTGCCGGCAGCGATTCCGCTTCTGATGAAATTCCTGACAAAGAATGCTTCATCCGCCGAAGGTGCAGCTTCCCTTCTCGGAGCTCTGGGCGGACACAAAAACACCCGCTCTATGGCGGATCAGTTCGGCGAAGCCGATGAGGAAGACGGCAGGAAGATCGTAGGCCATATTCTCGGGGCTGATTCTGATGACGTTATCGGAAAACTGGCAAAAGAATCCGATATGGAATCGGCTGATGTCCAGAAGGCTCTTTTCAACATCGCTCCCGGCCTGATGAGCGGCCTTTCCGCAGCCACCACTTCTGCTTCAAAAGTAGATTTAAGCGACGGACTTGACCTGAGCGACCTGATGGGCCTGTTCGGCGGCTCAGCTCCCGCAGCTTCCCAGAATAATGCGGGCGGCGGACTTCTCGGCGGACTTCTCGGCGGTTCCGGAAATCCGCTTTCGGGGCTCCTGGGCGGTATTCTTGGCGGAAACGAGAAGGAAGAAAAGGCGGATGACGGAAGCCAGCTTCTCGGACTGCTCTCGAACCTGATGAAATAAGACCGGAAGATCGTAAGGATCTGATTTAGGGGACTTATGCGAATTCAACAGCTTAAGTCCCCGTTTTTTCTGTGAAAGGGAAAAAAATGAGAAAGAAACAGACAGGGAAGTGGATGATCGTTGTTTTATGCCTGCTTTTGTGGGCACTTCCGATGTGCGCCGCGGCGGAGGACCTGGTGCTGGCCGGACTGGATGACGCGGCGGGAAGCAGCTCTTCTTCGGGAGCCGGCACATCGGCTGAGACAGAGTCCGGTGTCCCGACTATCTGGGATGCGGTCCCGGTGACTACGGATGTCTCCGGCGACTGGCGGATGATCCTGGTGAACAGGGCCAACCTCCTGCCTGACGGTTTTCAGGTGGACCTGGCCGTGGTCCCTTACGTCAACGACCCGAATACCCTGTTTGATGCACGCGCCGTAGACGAGCTGAACCAGATGCTTCTGGACTGTGCGGCTCAGGGATATTATCCCATCGTGCGTGCTGCCTATCGCTCCCGGGATACCCAGTCATACCTTTATGAAAACAAGATCCAGGAATGGCAGGCGGACGGTTATTCCCGTGAGGAAGCCGAAGCTGTCGCTTCCACGATCGTCGCGATTCCCGGCAGCAGTGAGCACCAGCTTGGACTGGCCTGCGATATCGCGGATACCTACGGAACCCTCAACAGTTCCCAGGCGGACTCACCGATGCAGCAGTGGCTGATGGCCAACTGCACGAACTACGGCTTTATCCTGCGGTTTCCGGACGGGAAGAGCGACATCACCGGAATCATCTACGAACCGTGGCATTACCGCTATGTCGGCAAAGAGATGGCAAAGAAGATCACCGAGAGCGGCCTGTGCCTGGAAGAGTACCTCGAACAGAATCCTCAGGAAGGAAAATAAAAGACCTCAATTCTATACTTCCTTTACGACGCCTCTGTTTTTCCACCGGCCCAGCCGGTAGATGAAGAAGGTGATCACGGCGCCGATCAGCCAGTTGATCAGCAAAGAAACGAAGATCATGGCCTGTTCTCCCTTCGGCTTGGCGGCCGACTTCGTCAGGGCGACAAGGCCGTAGGCCAGCGGAAGGCGCAGGGCGACGGAGGTCGCCAGGGAGATCCACATGGGCGTTACGGTATCGCCGGCACCTCTCATGATTCCGCACAGGCACTGGGTCACTTCGCAGGCTATGTAACCTGCGGCCAGGATCTGCATCATGTGATAACTTAAGGAGATCAGTTCCTCCGTGTTGGTGAAAATACCCATCAGTTGTTTTCCGAAAACAAGGATCAGGCCGGTGATGACCGTCGAGATCCCCATAGCCGTCAGCGTGCCCCGGCGCGCTCCTTCAACGACGCGGTCCATACGGTCCGCGCCTATATTTTGTCCGGCGTAAGTGGTCATGGCGGTGCCGAACGAGAACGCCGGCAGCATGACGAAGCCGTCGATCCTCATGACGATGACGTTGGCGGCGATGAATACTTCTCCGAAGCTGTTGGTCAGAGACTGGACAACGATCATGGACATGGAGAAGATCGCCTGGGTGATTCCGGAGGGAAGACCGAGCCTGATCAACGTGGAAGTATAGCGCCCGTATGGCTTCAGATACTTAAGCTTAAGATCGAACAGGTCCCTCATCCTGGCAAGCCTGACCATACAAAGAATGCCTGAGACGAACTGGGCGATAACGGTAGCCCAGGCAACTCCCGGAACGCCCATCCCGAATTTGGCGACGAAGACATAGTCGAGAATGATATTCAGGACCGTGGCGACCAGCAGGTAGACCAGCGCGGAGAAGGAATCGCCCAGTCCGCGCAGGACGCCGCTCATAATATTATAGAAACCGCCGCCCATGATTCCCACAAAGATAATGGTAAGATAGGAACGGCACCACCCGATGATCGATTCAGGCGTGTTGAGCAGCCGCAGAAGCGGCATCGCCGCCAGCGGCCCGATCACCATGATAAACAAAGAAGACAGGGCCGTGAGAATGATGCAGCTGCCGATCGACCGGGACAGCCCCTCGCGGCTTCGCGCTCCGAAATACTGGGAGACCATGATGGTCGCGCCGGTGGAGACCCCGATAAACAGAACGATCATAAGGTTCACGATCGGGCCGGCGCTGCCGACCGCCGCCAGTGCGTTGTCTCCGACGTAGCGTCCTACGATGATGCTGTCGACCGTGTTATACAGCTGCTGGGCAATATTTCCGAGCAGCATTGGTATCGTAAAAAGCAGAATCTGGCGCACCGGATCGCCGGTCGTCATATCTACGGGCCTGAAAAGGTCTTTTATTTTCATATCTCACCTTTCACTTCTGTCGTAAAAAAACTTCAAGCTCTTCAGTGCAGATTGATTATAACTAACCTCACCTTTTCCCACAACCTTAAAACAGAATATACAAAAAAATTTCTTGCATGCTAACATGTTAACAGTATAATAATGGTAAGAGGTCCGATCTGCGGCCCGAATCCCGGTAACATGACGAATGCATATGAGAGAAGAAAGATCATGAATGAAAAGTATGACGTACTGATCATCGGCGGAGGCGTTGTAGGAAGCGCCATTGCCAGGGAATTGAGCCGGTACAGGCTCAGGATCGCAGTGCTTGAGAAGAACCCGGATATCTGTCTTGAGACGAGCGGCCGGAATACCGGTGTCTGTCATGGCGGATTTGCGTATGATATCGGTTCGCTTAAGGCCAGGTTCTGTGTGGAAGGAAACCGCATGATGGGAGACCTGGCTGCGGAACTTGACTTTCCGTTTCAGCGCTGCGGCAAGGTCCTGGTGGGAAACACTCCCGAGGAATATGACAGGCTCCTGGAAGTGATCGCCCAGGGCGAGCCCAACGGTGCATCCGGCATGCGCATGGTCGATGAGGAAGAACTGCACCGCCTGGTGCCCGGAGTGGTCGGAAAGTTTGCCATGTTTTCCGAAAACAGCGGCATTCTCGACCCGTTCCTGATGACGATCGCCCTTGCGGAGAATGCGGTGCACAACGGAGCAGTCTATTTCCTTGAACATGAGGTGACAGGCATCGACCGCGTGGATGATGACTACCTGGTTTCGACAAACAAAGGAACCTTCAAAAGCCGCTGGGTCGTCAACAGCGCAGGGCTTAACTGCGGGGCTGTCTCCGACATGCTCGGACTGACCGGGTATCGAATCGTTTACTCCAAGGACGATTACATCATCCTGGACCAGCGGCTCGGAAAAGACCTGCCGATGCCGATCTACACGGTCCCTTCCAACAC
>JBGUOI010000038.1:0-5404 GCA_045118075.1 Porcincola sp.
GCTTGAGGAGGCGCAGAACCTTGACAGGCTTAATGAGGTGCGTGTCCAGGTCCTGGGTAAGAAGGGCGAACTGACGGCCATGCTCAAGGGTATGAAGGAACTGTCTGCCGAGGAAAGACCGGTATTTGGCCAGATGGTCAATGAGACAAGAGCCAGAATCGAAGAACAGCTTGAAAATGCCAGGAAAAGACTGGAAGAAAAAGAGCTGGCTGCCAGACTTTCCAGGGAAGTGATCGATGTAACGCTGCCGGCAAAGAAGGAAAAGATCGGCCACCTTCATCCTAACCGCATTGCGCAGGAAGAAGTAGAGCGCATCTTTATCGGTATGGGATACGAGGTCGTGGAAGGACCCGAGATCGAGTACGACAAATATAATTTCGAACTCCTGAATATTCCCGCCAATCATCCGGCAAAGGATGAGCAGGATACCTTCTACATCAACAAGGACATCGTGCTCAGGACACAGACATCCCCGGTGCAGGCCAGAATCATGGAAAAAGGGAAGCTCCCCATCAGAATTATTTCTCCGGGACGAGTCTTCCGCTCCGATGAAGTGGATGCCACTCATTCACCTTCCTTCCATCAGATCGAAGGCTTGGTGATCGATGAGAACATCACTTTTGCTGACCTGAAAGGAACCCTTGCCCAGTTCGCCAGGGATCTGTTCGGGGAGGAGACGAAGACCAAATTCCGTCCCCATCATTTCCCGTTCACCGAGCCCTCCGCCGAGATGGATGTTTCCTGCTTCAAGTGCGGCGGTAAAGGCTGCCGTTTCTGCAAAGGAAGCGGCTGGATCGAGATTCTCGGCTGCGGCATGGTACATCCTCATGTACTGGAAATGTGCGGGATCGACCAGGAGCGGTACACAGGCTTTGCATTCGGACTCGGCCTTGAGAGAATCGCCCTGCTGAAATATGAGATCGATGACATGCGTCTGCTCTATGAGAACGACGATCGTTTCCTGAGACAGTTCTGACGGGAGGTAACAGATGAATACGACTTTATCATGGATTAAAGCATATGTGCCCGATCTTGATGTGACGGCTCAGGAATATACAGACGCCATGACCCTTACCGGCACCAAGGTGGAGAATTTTACCAGGGCTGATGAGGATCTTGAGAAAATCGTGATCGGTCAGGTCCTTGAGATCAGTCCTCATCCCGATGCGGACAAGCTGATCGTGTGTCAGGTGGATGTAGGTACGGAAACGATCCAGATCGTTACCGGTGCTCCCAATGTGAGCGTAGGTGACAAAGTCCCTGTCGTGCTTGACGGGGGTAAAGTGGCAGGCGGCCATGACGGCAGCGTGACGCCCGGCGGGATCACCATAAAGGCCGGCAAGCTGCGCGGCGTGGAATCATTTGGCATGATGTGTTCCATCGAAGAACTCGGATCCTCAAAAGAGATGTATCCCGAAGCTCCCGACAATGGGATCTATATCTTCCCGGAAGATGCCAAAGTGGGCGAAGATGCGGTTCATGCTCTCGGCCTTGACGATGTGAACTTTGAATATGAGATCACTTCCAATCGTGTGGACTGCTACAGTGTCATCGGAATCGCCAGGGAAGCAGCGGCAACATTCAACCTTCCTTTCCATCCGCCTGTAGTCACCGAAACTGGAAACGATGAGGACGTTCATGATTACGTGAAAGTCACGGTCGAAGATCCGGACCTGTGTCCGCGATATACGGCCAGAGTGGTTAAAAACATAAAGATCGCTCCGTCGCCCGAATGGATGCAGCGCCGTCTTGCCGCGAACGGAATCCGTCCGATCAACAACCTGGTCGATATCACAAACTACATCATGGAAGAGTACGGCCAGCCCATGCATGCATTCGACTACGACCAGATCGCCGGTCATGAGATCATCGTAAGGCGTGCTCATGACGGTGAGAAATTCACGACGCTCGACGGAGTGGAGCGCACGATGGATAAAGATGTCGTGATGATCTGTGACGGTGAGAAATCGATCGGCATCGGCGGTATCATGGGCGGTGAGAACTCCATGATCACGGACGATGTAAAGACGATGCTTTTCGAGTCAGCCTGCTTTGACGGAACCAATATCCGCCTGTCTGCCAAGAGAATCGGACTTCAGACTGATGCCTCCAGGAAATTTGACAAGGGGCTTGACCCGAATAACTGTGAACTGGCCATCAACCGGGCGTGCCAGTTGATCGAAGAACTGGGTGCCGGTGAAGTCGTCGGCGGAATGGCGGATGTCTACAGCAAACGCAAAGAGCCTGTCCGCGTCAAATTCGAGCCGGAGAAGATCAATGCACTTCTCGGTACGGACCTGAGCGCAGAGCAGATGCTTGAATACCTGCACCGGGTGGAACTTGAATACGATGAGAAGACCGGTGAGATCATTGCCCCCACCTTCCGGCATGATATTTTCCGTACGGCAGATCTGGCGGAGGAAGTGGCACGGTTCTATGGATATGAAAATATTCCGGTCACCCTGCCGGCGAGCGGTGCAACGGCCGGAGGAAAAACATTCAAGATGCGGGTGGAGGATATCGCACTTGAGGTTGCCAGATACAGCGGCTTCTCACAGGGGATGAGCTATTCCTTCGAGAGCCCGAAGGTATTCGACAGGCTCAGGCTGCCTGAAGATTCTCCGATGAGAAAAGCGATCAGGATCAGCAATCCGCTCGGAGAGGATTTCAGCATCATGCGCACTACCTCCCTGAACGGTATGCTCACGAGCCTCGGCTTCAATTACAGCCATCGCAATAAAAACGTGCGCCTGGTAGAACTTGGAAATATCTACCTGCCTAAGACCCTTCCGCTTAAGGAACTTCCCGATGAGCGCATGCAGCTGACATTAGGCATGTACGGGGATGGTGATTTCTTTACCATGAAAGGTGTCGTTGAGGCGGTCTTATCCCGTCTGGGTATAGAGGACCGTGTTAATTACGAGCGCAGTGAAGACAAACCGTTCCTGCATCCCGGCCGCGGAGCCGATATCAATGTCCGCGGGATTAATATCGGTTATCTGGGTGAGGTGCATCCGCTGGTTTCTTCGGCTTATCGTATCGGTGAGCGCGCTTATGTCGCCGTCCTCGACATGCCGTCTGTTACCGGCATGGCTGATTTTGATACAAAATACACCGGTATCGCAAGATTCCCGGCCGTTGCCAGGGATATCAGCATGCTGGTGCCCCGGGATGTAGCAGCCGGGAAGGTGGAGGAGATGATTCTCCAGCGGGGCGGCAAGATCCTTGAGGAGGTCAGCCTGTTTGATATCTATGAAGGCGCGCAGGTAGCGGAAGGTTATAAATCAATGGCTTATTCCCTTTCATTCCGCGCTCCTGACAGGACGCTCGAAGAGAATGATATCAGCGCGGTAATGAAAAAGATCTGGAACGGACTCGGCTCGATGGGGATCGAGATCCGCAGCTGACATCTTTTAATCAAAATGTGATATTGCAATCGGAGCAGTAATGAATTAAAATCAGGTATAAGGTCTTTTTGCGGGAGAGAGCGAAATGACCCTATGAAGAAAACCTGTTTACTGCTTGGGATTATTCTGACGGCATTGCTGCCGGCGTTATCATCTGCGGCCTCACAGACGGCAGATGAGCCGCTGGCTGCCGTGCTGGTCATAGATACCAGCGGCTCTATGAATCGCTCGGATCCTGATGGGACTTCAAGAGAGGCCGGATGCCTTTTCCTGGATATGCTGGACCGGGCGGGTTCGAAGGCCGCTGTTATTTTGTTTTCTGACCGGATCATCCAAAACACTGACTTGTTGGAACTCGGGGAGGGACAAAACGCCGGGGATCTGAAAAAAGAATTGCGTAGTGCAGAGATTCTCGGGGATACTGATATCGGCAGCGCGATGCAGTGCGCCGTTGAGAAACTGTCCGGCATCGATTCCTCATACAAGAAGATGGTGGTCCTGTTTACGGACGGAAAAACGGATCTTCCCGCTTCACCGGATCCGATTGCAGCGGCGGAGGAATCTGAAAATAAACTTGATGCAGCTGCGCAGCAGGCAAAGGAGAATGGCATTGGTGTCAGCTGTGTAAGATTATACGATCCCAAGCAGGAAGAAGAAGATTTCGGAAAACTTGAGAGCATCGCCGAAATGACGGGCGGCGGCTTTTATGCAGCATCAGGCAGGGACCAGATACCGGGGATATTTACCGGGATTTTTGCAGGGCTGGTCGATTCTGAGACAAAACCGGTGACTGACCTGCAGATCGGGGAGGAAGGGAAGGCCTCATTTGATGTAACGATTCCTTCTGACCGGGTCCTGTCAGCCGACATTATCATGCTTACATCGGACGGGGTCGGGAGTGTGACCGTTGAGGGCCCTGACGGGGAAATAAAGGATCCTGACGATAAAAGGATCAGGATGATCCGCGAGGATTCCTACAGTCTGATCAGGCTGATGACTCCGGAGACAGGCGTGTGGCACTTTACGGCTGACGGTCCCGCAGGATGTGAAGTCCATGTAAGGCTTCTTGTCGAAAGTGAACTGGTACTGGATGCGCTTGTTCTTGAAGACGATGAAGGAAATGCCGGGATCCGCGCGTGGCTGAGCCGGGGTGAAGAGCTGCTGGATGCTGACCGGATGGGGGAATTTTCATTCACCGCCCATATAAAAGATACCTCCGGCAAAAACGGAGGCGGAGAAAAAGACCTTGCCATGTCTTTTGAAGACGGGGAGTTTGGCCTTACCGTTCCGTGCCGGCCCGGCGGCGCAATGGAGATCGAGGTGACTGCCCAAAGCGCCGGAATCAGCCGGACATCACAAAAGGTATCCTTTACGAGCAGCAGATCAGATGATATAATCGTGAACGAATTTCACGGAACGCTGAAAGCTGAAGGTTTCTGGGCAAACTCCGAAAAAGCGGCCGTACTGCTTAATGAGTATTTTCAGGCCTGGGACGGATCGGCTCTGACATTTGAAGTCAGCGCAGACCCTGAGAGATATGAAAAAATGGCGTCTCTTTCTCAGGCTAATGGCCCCGGGGAAGTGATCGTCACGAACAGAAATAACGCTGAGTTCATGCTGATCGTATCCGCAGCGGATACTTATGGCCATGTCAGTTCGATCCGCATTCCGGTACGATGCAAAGTGGGTGTCTACCGGCTTGTACGAAAAATACCGGCAGCGGCTATATCAGCAGCAGCTTTGTTTGCTTTGCTCTTCATATATCTGCGGAAAAGACCGTTAAAGGGACGGCTTTCTCTTACGGTTGCGGGTGACGGTGCTGACACGGAGGCATCTGTTGCGGCAGTATTGGACGGAGCCGGACGAAGAAGCAGTTTTATGAAACTGTTTCCTGCACTTTCGGAGACGATATGCGACCTGAAAAAAGTCTCGGTTTCTCCTCTTTCCGACGGAATTCGGGTGAAGTCCGGAGGCGGGGCACTCCTTTATGATTGTTA
>JBGUOI010000039.1:0-22238 GCA_045118075.1 Porcincola sp.
GATGCAGGCCAGCAGGCTGATACCCAGTGTAATGGTCCTCACATCCAGGTTCTGGCTGGCGATCATCCGGATCGTTTCCGTTACTTCCGTCATACTGATCATGTTGGTTTATCCTGCCCTTTCCGGTCTGTTTCAGATTCTGTGCATGGCGCTGAAGATATCTTCCTGCATGCAGCGAATGCTCAGGTTCATCTGTGCTCCGATCTCGTCCAGGTCATCAGCGATCTGCCCGGTATTTTTCTCGGAAGCGGAAGTATCTGTCACCATCATCATGTTGAAATACCCTCCCGTGATCGTCTGGGAGATATCCAGGATATTGATCTTGTTCTGCGCCAGATAAGTACAGATCCTGGCGATGATTCCGACTGTATCATGTCCCACTACCGTGATTATCGTCTTTTCCATATCTTCTCCTTTCGTCCCGTCTGTCCGTCTCAGATTCGGTACAGACCTGAACACTCCTCCCTCGATGCCACCGTGATCTCAAAGTCATCGCCCCGGTACGGATTGTCTCCGAGGGTGATCTCACTGGTCACCGTGGCAAAAGCAAGCGCCTCGTAATTGTTTTCCTTGCTGAGGTGTCCGAGGACCACATGCTTCATCTCATCGTGAAGAATATCCCCTAAAAGCCTTCCGCAGTGCAGATTGGACAGGTGGCCCGTCTCTCCCAGTATCCGGATCTTGAGCGGGTAGGGATAAGGTCCCACCTGGAGCATATTGATATCGTGGTTCGATTCAATAACGATCGAATCGAGTCCCTTCAAGTGTTCGATGATATAGTCATCATAGCAGCCCATATCCGTTGCGACGGCAAATTTCTTTCCGTCCGCCTCGATCCGATAGCCCACCGGTTCGGCTGCATCGTGCATAATATGGAAGGGTTCTATGACCATGCCGCCGACGCTGAACGGCCGGTCGGCCTCCACCTTGTGAAAAAGCTCACGGTCAAGCCTTCCCAGGGATGAACAATGAAAAAGATAATCCATCGTTCCTCCGGTCGCGTAGACAGGTACCTTATATTTCCTGGCCAGTACCCCGATGCTTCGGATATGGTCAATATGCTCATGAGTGATGAGGATGCCGTCGAGGTCTTTTCCGCTGCGTCCGGCCTTATTCAGGCCTTCCTCTATTCTTTTGCCGCTGATTCCTGCATCGATCAGCAGGCTGACATGATCATTCCCGACGAAGGTACAGTTTCCGCTGCTCCCGCTGGCTATTGTGCAAAATTCCATTTATTTTCAAGTCCTCTGTCGATCTGTTCAAAAGTAACTGCCGTATCATCACTGTTGTTGTCGATGATCCTGGCAGCGTGCCGAATATAGTAATTTTCGTCTTCCTGGGCAGCCATCATGGCATCGATCCTGTTATCGTCATATCCCCGTCCCGCTTTCAGCCGTCTGCGGCGCACATCACGATCTGCATGGATATACCAGACCTCATCACAGATGCCGGAAAATCCGGACTGTACAAGAATTGCCGACTCGACCGCCGCAAGAGAGACTCCTTCTGCGGCTGCCCGGCTGATCGCGTCGTCAACATATCTTTTCACGGCGGGGTGTACCAGCTGATTGACTTTTTCCATCAGTTCCCTGTCTTCGAAAAGGATCCGGGCCATCAGGCTCCTGTCCAGCGTCTTATCGGGAAGCACGATCTGAGGTCCGAGAAGATCTATCATTCCCTTATAACATTCGCCTCCGGGCATCTGCATGCTGCGGGCGATCGCGTCACATTCAAGCACCAGGGCTTTCCATCTTTCTTTCAGATAGGTAAGCACCACGCTCTTTCCCGTACCTGCCGGCCCGGTCAGGCCCAGTACAAACGGCTTATTTTGCGTCATACCAGCTCTCCCCCGTGTGCATATCGATCTCCAGGTCGACTCTCAGGTCAGCGGCCCCCATCATCTCCTCGCGCAGGATCTTCTGCACCTGCTCCAGTTCATCCGGCCGGGCTTCCACGAGAAGTTCATCATGGATCTGCAGGATCAGCTTTGAGCGCAGGCCTTCCCTCCGGAGGCGTTCATCTACCCGAATCATGGCGATCTTGATAATATCTGCAGCCGTTCCCTGGATCGGAGAATTCATGGCGACCCTCTCTCCGAACGACCGCCTCATGAAATTGCTTTCATGAAGTTCCGGAACCGGACGCCGTCTCCCAAGCAGTGTCTTCGCATAACCTGTCTGCCTGGCATCTTCCACCAGGTGATCCAGAAAAGCTTTAATTCCGGGATAGGTTTTAAAATACTGCTCGATATACTCCGCCGCTTCCTGGCGGCTGATGCTCAGTCCCTGGCTCAGGCCAAAGGAACTGATGCCGTAAACGATACCGAAATTGACTGCTTTTGCGTTCCTCCGGTGCAGGTCGTCCACCTGATCAAGAGGAATCTGGAAAACCTGCGAGGCCGTGATGGAGTGTATATCCTGTGCCTGATGATAGGCTTCGATCAGCTTCTCGTCACCGGACATATGCGCGAGGACCCTCAGTTCGATCTGGGAGTAGTCCGCATCGACGAACACCTGTCCGTCGGCAGGAACGAATACTTTCCGAAGTTCCCTGCCAAGCGGTGTGCGTACCGGGATATTCTGCAGATTAGGATCCGCGCTGCTGATCCTTCCGGTCGCGGTGACCGTCTGGTTAAAGCGTCCGTGGATCCGTCCGTCTTCCCGGATAAAGGCCGTCAGGCCCTCAGCGTAGGTCGAACGCAGTTTGGTCAGCTGCCTGTACTCGAGGATATCCGCCACAAACGGATAAGAATCCGCCAGTTTATCCAGGATATCTGCCGAAGTCGAATATCCGGTCTTTGTCTTTTTCCCGTAAGGCATTCCCATCTTCTCAAAAAGAATGACCCCGAGCTGCTTGGGCGAATTGATATTAAATTCCTCCCCTGCCTGCTCATAGATCTGCTTCTCGAGAAGAGTGATGCGCTCCTGAAGCCGCTCAGAATATGAGTGAAGCTCCTGCGCGCGCACGCCGATTCCTTCTTTTTCCATCCGGTAGAGGATAAAGAGCAGAGGCATTTCTATCTGTCTGTACAGATCCCACATTCCAAATTCTTTCAGTTTGCTGCCGATCCCCTCAGGCGCCAGGAAAGCGGTAAGCGCCTCGGCGCATGCACACTCGGCAAACGCCTCCTCTTTCTTTTCTTCATCCAGGCTCTGGAGCACCTTCTTCCCGGTCAGCTCCTGTGCGGCCTTAAGATCCAGACCGGCATACTCCCTCGCGATCATGTCGTAGGGATAATTACCGCTCAGCGGATTGATCAGGTACGCACCGACAGCGGCATCATCATATTTATCAGCATTAAAAAGGCCGTCTCCGGCGTCGAGCACGGAAAGCTGGCTTTTCAGGTCAACCGCCGAGATACTCTTCGCTTTTTTACAGATCTCCCGCAAAAGAGCCGCTGCCCGGTCACTGCCGATTCTGTTCTCCTCCAAAACAAGTCCGCTGCCGCAGATGATGCAGATGACTTCTTCCCCGGACAGGGCAAAAGACCAGATGTCTTCCAAGACCGCACCTCCGGGAATGGAGATGCCGACTCTTCCGGGAGACTTGGCCCATTCCTTATCCAGTTCCTCTTCAAGGGAAGAAAGCGCCGCGTTATCACGAACAAAACGGATGGCAAACCGGTTACCGGACGGACTTTCTTTTCCCTCAAACCGTGACAGCATGGTTCGAAAACCCAGTTTTTTGCAAAGTTCTAGGGCTTCTGGCGTATAGATGTCTCCTATTTTTGCTGCCTCAAGATCCAGCTTAAAGGGGCTGTGCCGGTCGATCGTGGCCAGCGTCTTTGAAAGGACCGCCAGGTCATAGTGTTCGGTCAGGGAAGTACGGGCACGCGGCGGGGTGATCTCATCCCGGTGTTCATAAGCATTTTCGACAGACCCGTAGGCAGCGATGATCTTTGCGGCCGTCTTTTCCCCTACCCCGGGTATTCCGGGTATATTATCCGATGCATCTCCCATCAATGCCTTTAAGTCAATGATCTGGGCAGGCGTAACCTGATACTGCTCAAGCACATCCTTCGCATAAAAATCCTCGATCTCGCTTTTGCCTTGTTTCGTCCTGGGCATTCTTACACACACGGTATCCGAAGCAAGCTGCAGCAGATCGCGGTCACCGGAGACGATACGCACATCCATCCCCGCTTCTGACGCGCTCAGGGAGACCGTCCCGATCAGGTCGTCCGCCTCATAGCCTTCCAGCATCATCATCGGAATATTCATTGCTCCGAGAATCTCCTTGATGAGAGGTACCTGTTCCCTCAATTCATCCGGCATTCCTTTCCTGGTTCCTTTATAATCCGCATAGATCTTGTGGCGGAACGTCGGCGCTTTCATATCAAAAGCCACCGCCAGATACTGAGCCTGCTCTTCATCCAGGATCCTGAACAGAATATTCAGGAAACCGTAGACGGCATTAGTATGGATCCCGCCTTCCCCGGTCAGGAGCGGAACACCGTAAAACGCCCTGTTCAGTATGCTGTGTCCGTCGATCAGGATGATCTTTTCACTCATGACGCCTCCTTATCACGAAGATGCTTCCGTCATTATTTCCGATATTACAGATTCCGTCTCGGATTCCGTCTGTATTTCTTCATAAACCTGTTCACCGTGTCTTCCTCTGAACAATCCGCGTATCTTCTCACCAACGCTGCGGGGGCTGAAAGGTAGATCAGGGGACAGCAGCCCGGCCGTCAGCATAATGACGGCGAAAAACGCAGCAACGCCTGAAAAGGTCTGCAGTGAGCGGTATCTCTTTCGTTTTTTCAGGTACGCTTTGGAACGCGAGATCATCTCCTTAAGCGAATACGGCAGCTCCTGCTGCCCCGGGTCATCCCTTAACGCGCTGTATACCGTATGGAATACATTAAGCTCATCATAGCAGTCCCTGCAGTGATCCATATGCTCAATGAAACGTGCGAGCTCATCTTCCGTCAGCTTTCCGCCCAGATAAGGTTCGATCATTTTCTGGGCTTCCAGGCATCCGATCGGCCCGGACTTATCTCTTCGCGCTATCCTTCTTTTTATTACCATGGCGGCAGTTCTCCCTCCTCGATCAGGAACCTGATCCTCTTTGCCGCCTTTCCGTCGCATGACGACATATATTTTTCAAGGAAGAGGCTTATCTCGCGGCGCAGCTCTTCATCCGGACCGGGACCGGCCAGTCGGATTTTCGAAGCCAGGTCCTGCCGGCGCATTACATGGACAGCCGGAATCTTGCCGTAGTCCAGATAAAATCCCCTTTTCCGGCTGTATTCTTCAAGATCCGGGCAGTACAAGATCAATGACCTGTTAAAAAGCATGTACTCAAAGATCAGCGAAGAATAATCCGCGATCAGCACATCCGTCACAGGAAAAAGGTCCTGACACGGAAGCGGACAAAGATGAGGATCATCCGGATCTTCCGCTTTCATATGCGGATGAAGGCAGGCAAGCAATTTCCACTCAGGACCAAGTTCCGAAGAGAGTTTATCCAGATCGATCCTGATGCTCTTTCCTTCGGCGGCGTTGCCCCTGAATGTGGGAGCCCAGACGGCGATCTTCTTTCCGGCCGCATCCGGATACATCTCGTAAAAGGCATCTCTTTTCCTGCTGATCCAGTTCTCAGAATAAAAAGCATCGGTACGGCATACCCCCGCCGAAATCACGTTTTGCTCCGGAAGCTTCATGGCTCCGGCAAAGGCAGGTACACATGCCGGTGAAGAGACCGTGACCAGATCCGTATTTTTAAAGACATGTCCCTTGAATGAGGGAGGGATATCATCCGGCGCATCATATCCAAACCGCTTCAGGCATCCGCAGGCATGCCACAGCTGGATGACTTTCGTCCCCTTTCTTTTCCGGCAGGAAGCCGCCGGCAGAAAATTATCGCAGATCACCACATACTCGGCGCCGGCGTAAAGTCTCATGAACCGGATCATTCCGGCCAGCAGAGTGAAAAAAGAGGTATTCTGGTAGTCAAGGTAGATCTCTGTTACTTTGCACTTCCCGCTTCTTTTGAGCGCAAAGTACAGGGTATCCATACTCGGCGGGCGCTTGTTGTGATGGGCATCTGCAAACACTACGCTCCCTTTCCGGATCCTCCGGACACAGAAAATACGGTAACAGACCGGAAGAAAGAGCTGCTGCGCAGCCATTTTCGCGTATTGTTTCAATCTGAAAGACAGCAATCGCTCCTCCTTTCCGATCAGGCCTGATCCGTATCAAACAACAGGGAAATGATCCTTTCCGTCGCAGCGCCGTCGCACGATTCCATATATTTTTTCCGGAAGCGGGAGACCTTGCCCGGGTCAAAATGATCGGCTGCCAGAAGGATCTCCCGGGCCAGTTCATCAACAGTCCGGCAAAGCGGTCCCGGAATCATTTCCTCATAGGGTTCGTAAAAACCATTCCATTTAAGATATTCTTCAAGGTCGTATGCAAAAAAGAACATCGGGCGCTCAAACAGGGAGTACTCAAAGATCAGGGACGAATAATCCGTGATCACCATATCCGAGACACACAAAAGCTCATCGATCTTCATCGTGCCCGGATCAAGAACCAGTCCCTCTCCTTCGGGAACAGCCGGAATCTCCTTCACGAGCGGATGGTGTTTTATGACCAGGCAGAATTCATCTCCAAGCATCGATAAGAGCCTTCGCGGTTCAAAACCGGGTGCCGTGGTCACATGAGGTGTCCTTCCGCGGAACGTAGGAGCATATAGCAGGATCTTCTTCCCCTCCGCCTCCGGATAGCGGGCATAAAAGTGTTTCCTTGCTCTGGTCACGGTGTCCTTCTTAAAAAAGATATCCGTGCGGCTCACCCCTGTGCTTTGGATGACATCGGGCCGGTCTTTTAAGTCCATTGCGTCCGCATAAGCTTCTCTGACTGCAGGGGCCGAGACCGTGACAAGATCAAGATTGCAGTAAAGAGGATGCCGGCGCAGCCATTTTTCATCTGTCCCGTGCTCATTTCCGATGGTGCTTGCGCCAAACTTCTTAAAAGCGCCGCACGCGTGCCAGAGCTGGACGACTTTCGTCTCCGGCCGTTTCTTTACACAGCTGACGACTTCATTGATATCGCTTAAAAAAACCACACGCGCCGCCGCCATCTCCTTAAGAAGCCTGACGCTGCGCCTTACGAACTGAGGGTAGCTGACATGGGAACGGTCAAGCGCAATAAAGCGGCATTCAACATCATTCCGTTCACGCAGTGCTTTGGCGATCAGTGCAAAACTGTCGGGCATCCTGTTTGTCCTGTATTCCACAAAAAGAACCCTGCAAGGATCTTTCTCCCTCAAACAGGAGGCTTTGTAAACTCCCGGAAGAAAGACATCAAAGAGCATGTCCTTGATCAGATTGGATGCCATCGCCTTTCCCTCCTTTATAGCACAACAGGGATACCTCGGCGGTATCCCTGTCCTTTCTCCTGCCCCAGGCCGGACTTGAACCGGCACTCTGTTGCCAGAGGCAGATTTTGAGTCTGCTGTGTCTGCCATTCCACCACTGAGGCGCACAACATATATTACCATATGAGCGGCAGATTAGCAAGTATTGTGTTTTGATCAGTATTTAAAAGAAAAATCATCAAAGCAGTCAAACGTAGCGAAATAATCCGCAGGAGTTTCCGCACGCCTGATCAGCTGGAAAGATCCGTCTTCTTTCAGGAGAATCTCAGACGAACGCAGCTTTCCGTTGTAATTGTATCCCATGGAGAAGCCGTGGGCTCCGGTATCATGGATGAACAGCAGATCGCCCATGCTGATCTTGGGAAGGATCCTGTCGATGGCGAACTTATCGTTGTTCTCGCACAGAGCGCCAGTGACATCGTATACATGGTCACAGATAGCGTTTTCCTTGCCCAGTACCGTAATATGGTGATAGGCTCCGTACATGGCAGGCCTCATGAGGTTGGCTGCACAGGCATCCACACCGATATATTCCTTGTAGATATGCTTCTCATTGATGGCAGTGGTCACCAGTCCGCCGTACGGTCCCATCATGAAGCGTCCCATTTCCGTAAACAGGGAGACATCTCCCATCCCGGCTGCTCCGAGCACTTCGTCATAGACCTCATGTACCCTGCTGCCGATGATATCGATATCATTTCCGTGTTCATCCGGTCTGTACGGAATACCGATCCCGCCGGAGAGATTGATAAAGCTGATCTTAACTCCCGTCTTCGCCCTGATGCGCACTGCCAGTTCAAACAGGACTCTGGCCAGCATCGGATAATAGTCGTTTGTCACTGTGTTGCTGACAAGGAAAGCATGGATTCCGAACTCTTCCACGCCTTTTTCCTTCATGATCCGGAAAGCTTCAAAGATCTGGCTCGTTGTCATTCCGTACTTGGCGTCGCCCGGATTGTCCATGATCCCGTTGCTGACCTCAAAGTAACCGCCCGGGTTATAACGGCAGCTCATCTTTTTGGGGAGTTTCCCGAGAGTCTTTTCAACAATATCGATGTGAGTGATGTCGTCGAGGTTGATGATGGCTCCGAGCTCGGCTGCTTTCTTAAACTCTTCCACCGGGGTATCGTTGGAGGAGAACATGATATCGTCACCTTTGGCACCAACCGTCTCCGCCAGCATCAGCTCCGTCATGGAAGAACAGTCACACCCGCAGCCGTATTCACTCATGATCCGGATCAGGAAGGGATTCGGGTTTGCCTTGACCGCAAAATACTCCTTAAATCCGGGATTCCAGGAGAAGGCATCGTAAAGCCTTCTGCAGTTTTCGCGGATTCCTTTTTCATTATACAGATGAAACGGTGTAGGATACTGCGCGGTGATCTCTTTTGCTTTTTCCAGCGTGACAAACGGTACTTTTTTCATTTTTGGCTCCTTTTTACTCCAATGACTCGGTGAAGATACCGGTGACCCGGTTATTGATATCGATCAGGTGATTGTATTCAAGTATATTGTAATCGTTCAGGATCTGGCTGTAGGCACTTTGTTTGTCGAAACCGTAATACTGTCCGTTTTTATCAACATAGGCGCCCGCGCATACCACCGGAAGTTCCTGCTGCTGCACAAGCAGATAACGCATGTACTGTGTCAGCGGAAGTCCGGCACCGCTTAAAATATCCGCCGCCAGATAATTGACGCTCAAAAGGTCATTTATTTTGATATCGGCTCCGTAATTGTTCCACACCAGGCAGGGGACGATATAAAGCTCCTGGGCTGCCTCAAGCGACGTCTCAGCATTGTGCCCGGTCATGCGCTCGATCACATTGGTGATATACTCCGACGGCTGGTGATCTCCGAACATCACGACAATTACAGGCTCCTCATAATCCTCGAGCCAATCGGTCAGGTCCTTGAGTGCCCTGTCCGATTCGAGTATCAGAGACAGGTAGCTCTCCACCGCCTTTGTCTGGGTATTGCTGTATCCGAGTCCCTCCAGTCTGACCGTCGGGTTGAAGTCCGCATAGGTCCGGGAATAGCCTCCGTGATTTTGCATCGTCACTTCAAAAATAAAATCACGGCCGTCATCTCCCTGGTTTTCATACAGGATGTCCCTGATCTTGTTGAAGGCAGCTTCATCCGAGACGTAATCCCTTATCCTGCCGGGACTTACAAAATCCTTCAGTGAAAGGAACTCGCGAAAACCCAGGAGATTATATACTTTATCGCGCTCCCAGCCCGAAGCATTATAAGGATGGATAGCGATCGTGTCATAACCAAGGCCTGCCAGATAAGACGGAAGCGCCGGCACATTATCATGGATGAACTGCTGATAGACCACACTTCCTTCCGGAAGAAAAGCCATCGTATCTCCGGCAAGGAATTCGTACTCTGTATTGGCGGTATTACCGCCCTTTACGGAGACCATCAGGTTTCCGCCGCCGTATTCCTTCATCATCTGCCGCATGTTCGGCATGTAATCAATATTCGTTTTAAAATCACCCAGTACAGAAAGGTCGGAGAATGCCTCGTTCATGATCACGATGATGTTCGGAGCATCTTTCATGTCGACCTCGGCCTTGGTGCTCTCGCCGATCTCTTTCTCCTCCCTCTTCCCGGTCACCCTGTCAACGATGCTCTTCGTCTTTTCAACAGAATAGCCCGGAGGCGCTTTTACGGTGATCAGATGTATGTCTCCGATGTAAGCTGCCAGGAAACCGTTATTGCGGTATCTGACGTTAGGAGTAAAAAGAATCGTATCCATGCCCAGCTTATCCTGGACTTCTTCTTTCTGCAGAAACCATCCGGCTGCGGCAAGCGCTGCCAGGCCAAGAAGAACTCCCGTTACTCTCAGAGCCGTTTTCTTAAGCCTGAGAGGATTTTTCATGGACGCGAGAATTACAAATGCAAACCCGATAACGCTGAAGACAAATTTCCAGTTGAACGAGTATGTGTAATTGCCGGCAACTGACGCTGCCGTCCTCAGGGAATAGATATCCCAGGGCACGATGGGGGTTCCCCTGAATGAAACCACAAAATAATTCATGATTCCGATCACGAGAATCACTGCCGCGCAGATCGTGCATCCGATGGCGGCGCTGCCTGCCGCAAAAATAAGAACAAGCTCAAGCAGCAGGATAAACAGCCAGTTTACTCCAAGCATGGCCGGGTAGATCCGCATCGGATCAAGAGTGAAATTCTGTAAAAGCAATACCAGGAAAAGCGGCCCGATCAATATCCAGATGACTCCGATCACGTTTCCCGCTTTTCCGGCCGGTTTTTTCAGCAGGCAGAATATGCCGGCAGCCGCCGAAAGAAGCAGCGCAATGATCAGGTTTGTCCTGTCTGCACCGCCCTCGGAAAAGACCGCGGCCAGTCCGGATGTATTCTGGTGCACACACATGATCGTTATTGTGATCAGTATGACTGTGACGATCAGGGCTCTTATCCTGGCCCCGGTCCTCGTCTTAAAAATCCCATTCATCTAAAAAAGCGCTTCCTCTCTGTTTACTGTCTGTGAGTATGGGTAAAGAGATGATCCTGACAGTATTCATAAGCACCGTTGCATTTTGAACAGTAACGAAATTCCAGGCTGTCCGAATCCAATTCCGTTCTGCCGCACTGCGCACAGCGGTGGATGGCGATCTTTCCGTTCGGATCCTTATACATTCCGCTCCTGCCGGCAGATCCTCCCGTTCCGGCTTTGCCGTTTTGGCGGCGGGCATTATCAAATGCTTTTTTAAACTGCGCTTTACGCGCAGACTGCCTGAAAGAGCCTGCCCCTTTCCCGGACCTGGTAAGCAAAAAGAAGATAATAAAATTCAGCATCGCAGCCGCGATCGCGACTTTTCCGGGAAGTCCAGTCTGGAAAAAGCTGTAAAGGATAAGCACACCGTCCAGGAGTCCCAGCCATTTCATTTTGATCGGGATCACAAAGTACAGCAGGACCTCCGCATCCGGATAGCTCATCGCAAAAGCCAGCAGCATGGACATATTGATGTAATACGTCGAAAAAAGGGCGCCGAAACTGTAGCGGAATCCGCCCGACGCATAGTAGGCATAAAGAAGAAACGCTCCGATAACGGAAAAGATCATTCCCGAGAAATAGTAGAAATTAAACAGGAAAGAACCCCAGGTGCGTTCAAGTGACCTGGCCAGCGAAAAATAGAACAGCAGCATGATGATCGTGAATATATCCATCCTGCCGGGCGGAACAATGATCCAGGTGACCAGCCGCCAAACCTGTCCCTGCAGTATATAGACCGGATCGAGCGTCAGGTAGCCAAGAATCTGCGGGGCTATGAACATAAGCAGGTATCCCGCCGCGTACAGCCCTATAATGATCGTCGGCAGATTACGGATCGCATAACGCCCGAAACGCCGTTCCAGAGAATACAGAAACTTCATTTTTAAATCCGGGATCACTCCCGTCTCCTTCTTCTGATTTTAAGAGGCTTTTTGAGCCCCCGAGATTTGATTATAGAATCCGCGGATATATTTGTCAATTTGCCCAAACACGGGAAATTCTATATAATGAATTAAGAAAAACGATAAAAGCCGGAAGATACATCTTCCGGCAGCCCAGTCAGGAAAGGATCTGTTATGGCCGGTTCATCTTTCGGAAAAATATTTACCGTCACTACTTTCGGGGAATCTCACGGCAGCGCCGTCGGTGTTGTCGTCGACGGCGTTCCCTCTCTTCTGCCTCTGACCGAGGCTGATATCCAGCCTTTTATGGACAGGCGGCGTCCGGGTGCGAACCGGTTCACTACAGCCCGGAAAGAATCGGATAAGGTCAGGATCCTCTCCGGAACCTTTGAAGGAAAAACGACCGGGACCCCACTGACTATGGTCGTCTTTAATGAAGACCAGCATTCATCGGATTACCTGGAGCTTAAAGATGTATATCGTCCCGGCCATGCCGACCTTACTTATGATCTTAAGTACGGCATCCGCGATTACCGCGGCGGAGGCCGTTCCTCCGGAAGGGAAACGATCGGACGGGTGGCCGGCGGTGCAGTCGCATCGATCATCCTCCGAAAACTCGGTGTACGGGTCCTCTCCTGGGTCTCCTCGATTGGTCCCGCTGTGTGTGATCCGAAACGTTTTGACCTATCCTTCCTTAAAAACAGTGCCCTTGCCATGCCGGATCCGGCAGCCGAGAAAGAAGCTGCCGCTTATCTTGAAGAATGCAAAGCTTCTCTTACCAGCGCGGGCGGCACCGTCACCTGTATCGTCAGCGGTATGAAAAGCGGAATCGGAGAGCCTGTCTTTGACAAGCTTGACGCCTGCCTCGGGAAAGCCCTTTTCTCGATCGGGGCTGTCAAAGCGGTTGAAATCGGAAGCGGAACATCGGCTGCCGCAATGCGAGGAAATGAACACAATGATCAGGCCGGTATTAATGAAAACGGCCTTCCGGTGAGACTGACAAACCATGCAGGCGGAATCCTCGGCGGAATCAGCAGCGGTGACGACATTCTGATTAAAGTCACTTTCAAACCGACGCCGTCGATCGCGGCGCTGCAGAGCGCCCTGCATACCGACGGGACCGTCTCTCCCCTTACGATCGGCGGCCGCCATGATCCCCAGATCCCCTCGCGCGCAGCCGTTGTTATGGAAGCGATGACAGCCATGACCATTCTTGATCTGATGATGATCAACATGTCTTCAACTATGGACGGACTGATCAAATTCTACAGCTGACGTTAAAAGACCCGGTTCCTTTCTCCCGCCGGGAGAGGATCCGGGTCTTTTTTTCTGTTTTTATACTGGCTTGATGAAGCCGCCTGACCGGTTTATTCTGCCGTTTCCGATATAAGGATACAGTTCGGTGTCTCCACCGGGAGCTGCCGTCCCTTCATGATGATCACTTTCTTCTCATAATCGATCGTAAAGAACCGCATGTAATTTGATTCATGGCACAGGACGATCAGCGTTTTCTCGTCCGGCAGAACATCCACATCTTTCGGATATCCGCCGCTGATCGGCAGGATGCACACCTGCTCAAGCATGCCGGTCTCATGATCGATCTTAAAAATTCCCACCGTATTCTCACCGGCACTCGAACAGTACAGATAATCACCGCTCGGAGAGATCTTCAGCGCGCAGCAGGCGGAGCTGATCTCGTCGGGGTCAAGCACCGTGCTCACTTCCTGGAGAAGCTCAAAATCCGGAGATTTCCCTTCACCGTTATAAGAGTAAACATTGATCGTATTTGTCAGTTCACAGTTGACATATGCAAACCGGCCGTCCTTACTGAAGGTGATGAGCCTGGGCCCGGATTCAAGCTTGCAGTGCAGGATGTCGTACAGGCTCAGTTTCCCGGTACCTTCCTGCACCTTGTAGATCTTGATATGATCAAGTCCGTTATCAACGGCGCACAGATATTTATCGTCCGGTGTCGGGATCACGCAGCTGACATGCGGCCGGAAGTTGCGTTCCGCCACTGATCCGATGCCTTTGTGGAACACTCCGTCCATGACAGACCCGAGTCTTCCGTTCTTATGGGTATGGACAACGGTAACCTTCCCATCGTGATATCCGCCCACAAACAGGAACTTACCGCTTTTGTCGGTTGAAAGATAACACCCGCGCATGCCGTCGATTCCGACTTTATTGATCGGGGTCAGGTCACCGTTAGGTTCGATCTTCAGGACTTCCACTCCTTCGTCCGCGATCGAATAAAGATATTTCCCGTTCCTGGACTTTGTCAGATAGGAAGCATTATGTACGGGAACCACATTCCTCTCCGTCAGGGTCTGCGTTTCCAGGTCGATATCATACACATGAATGCCGATACTGCTGCCGTTCGTGTACGTACCTACATAGGCGACATATTTTTTCTGGTCCATGTTTTTCTCCTGTCTGTGAAAACTGGTTTGCACGGTCTTGCCGCTGCTGAAATCATCATAACATATCCGCACCGAATTGGAAAGAAATGAAAAAAGGGAATGGCATAAATGTCATTCCCAGCAATATGTATTCAGTCCGGTTATCAATCGACCGCCATGGAAGAAACAAAATCATCGAGCGCCGAAGTATCGACCGTATAGTTCTCCACTGTCTGCGCCGTCTCCTCAGCAGGAGGCGCAGGCTTTACGGCTGTATATACAGAAACACCGATCCAGGCGGCTACTGCGCATGCAAGCAGACCTCCGCAGATCTTGAAAAGGTTCTCTTCTCTCTTTTCCTTTTTTATGATCTGTGCACGGTTCTTCTTTTCTTCTTTATATCTGTCAACTTTTGCCTGACTCATCCTTTCACACCTCTCAAAACAAATTTAAGTACAGTATACAACAATTTTTCAAATTTGCAAGATGAATGTCCGCTTTACACGCATGCCCGGTGCCGATATAATCATCATGATGCATGTTTCACGAAAAGGAGGCCTGTTCTTGAGATCATTCCGCTTTGAAGGCACGAGAAAACTGATGAATGCGCTTCTGCTGACACCGCTCTTTGACAGTTTTGAGGTGATGAACGCGTATGTCCGGTCCTATGCCGTTTTTTCCATAGAATGTCCGGGCAGGGCTGATACCGGGGAGGTCTCTCCTCCTCCGCTCTGGAAGCAGATCCGTCCCGTGATGACCGATATCCTGAAAGGAACTAAAAAACCGCAGCAGATCAAACTGGTACTGAAACTGTCCGAAAAATACACCGGCGCTGTCCTGCGCCGCAGCGGATCTTCCATAGAATCGGAGCAGATCGCAGGCCTTTACCTCAATATCCTGTACCGGTGCGAGGACGATAATGAGTCGGTTACAGGAACAACAGGCACTTCTCTTAAGATATTCACACCTGACCGGTCTTTGGAGCAGACCTGGGATTCCATGGTGGAGACTCTCCTGCTCCGGGAAGACATCCCGTTCGAGTAAACGGATATTCGATAGTTTGTTAGCACTCGTTTTAAACGAGTGCTATTTTTTGCTTGACTTATCCGATTCGCGGTTCTACAATAGATTAAATTGAATAAATAAGGAGTTGTTATCTATGAATACAAAAACAGGAAGTCTTTCCATCAACAGTGAGAATATCTTTCCCATTATCAAAAAATGGCTTTATTCCGATCATGACATTTTTGTCCGTGAAATGATCTCAAACGGATGCGACGCTATTACGAAGCTTCGCAAACTGGCAATGCTCAGTGAGTATGATTATCCGGAAGGCCACAAAGACTATATCAAAGTCGTGGTGGATCCGGACGAAAAAACACTCAGCTTTACAGATACCGGCATCGGCATGAGTGCGGACGAGGTCGAGGAATACATCACCCAGATCGCTTTCTCCGGTGCGACGGCTTTCCTTGAAAAATATAAGGATAAAGGCGGACAGGATGAGATCATCGGTCATTTCGGACTGGGTTTCTATTCCGCATTCATGGTCTCTGACCTGGTTGAGATCGATACCCTCTCCTGTCAGGACGGCGCCCTCCCGGTACACTGGGAGTGTGACGGAAGCTCAGAGTACACCATCGGAGACGGAACAAAGAGTGAAGTCGGCACAACGATCACGCTTCACCTGAATGAAGAAAGCCTCGAGTTTGCCAATGAGTACCGCATGCGTGAAGTGATCGAAAAATACTGCGGTTTTATGCCCGTAGAGATCTTCCTTGAAAAGGCAGGCGCTCCGCAGGAATATGAGACTATTGATGAGAGTGAGCTTAAGGAAGATGATGTGATCGTTGAGCGTATCCACGAAGACGCCAAGACCGAAGAAAAAGAAGACGAAAACGGAAATAAGGAGACGGTGGAGATCTCTCCGGCCAGGGACAGTGTCAAGATCAATAAGCGTCCGGTCTCTTTAAGTGATATCCACCCGCTGTGGACAAAACATCCCAATGAGTGCAGCGACGAGGAATACAGGGATTTCTACCGCAAAGTGTTCCTGGATTACAAGGAGCCCCTGTTCTGGATCCATCTGAATATGGATTATCCGTTCAACCTCAAGGGCATCCTCTACTTCCCGAAGATCAATACCGAGTATGACACCATTGAAGGAACCATCAAGCTCTATAACAACCAGGTCTTCATCGCCGACAACATCAAGGAAGTCATCCCTGAGTTCCTGATGCTCCTTAAAGGCGTCATCGACTGTCCGGACCTGCCGCTGAACGTGTCCAGAAGCGCTCTGCAGAACGACGGTTTCGTCAAAAAGATCGCGGATTATATTTCCAGGAAAGTGGCGGACAAGCTGACCGGCATGTGCAAGACCGACCGTGAAAACTATGAGAAATACTGGGATGATATCAGTCCCTTCATCAAGTACGGCTGCATCAAGGACGAAAAGTTCTCAGACCGTATGAATGACTATATCCTCTATAAAGATATCGACGGCAAATACACCACGCTGAAAGAATACCTCGAAGCGATGAAAAGTGATGCCAAAGATGAAGAGGAAAAGACCTCTGAGGAGACCGTCTCCGAAACATCCGAAGAACCGGCAGCTAAGACCGGCAGTGAGGAAACCGAAGAAAAGAAAGAGCCTGAAAAGACTGTCATCTACTATGTGACCGATGAACAGCAGCAAAGCCAGTACATCCGCATGTTCCGGGAAGCAGGACTTAACGCGGTCGTCTTAAGACACAACATTGATACTGCCTTTATCTCCCATATGGAGCGCAAGGACGAGACCATCCGCTTCGAGCGTATCGATGCCGACGTATCCGGTTCTCTTTCCGAACAGCAGCCTGAAGATGAACTGAAAGAGTCAGCCGATTCGCTGACCGCTCTCTTCCGCAGGGCTCTTGGCAATGACAAGCTGGAAGTGAGTTTGAAGAAGCTTAAAGATGACACCGTCTCCTCCATGATGGTCACGTCGGAGGAGAGCCGCCGCATGCAGGATATGATGAAGATGTACAGCATGTACGGCATGGATCCGTCCATGTTCGGCCCTTCGAGGACGCTGGTCCTCAACTCCGGCAATGAGCTGGTTCAGTACCTGCTCTCCCATCAGGACGGCGAGCACGCCGAGCTGTTTGCTCAGCAGCTGTATGATCTTGCCATGCTGGCATCCGAACCGCTTACCGGTGAAGCGATGACAGCGTTTATCCGCAGGAGCAATCAGATCATGATGCTTCTTGGCTGATCATTCATTCGTACGTTCCTGCATTGCAATAAAACCCCCTTGCATGTATACTGACAAAGGCAGGTCAATATACATGCCGGGGGGTTTTTTATGGACATTCTGATTTTCGGCCGCGCAAAACAGCTGCTTTCGCGTTTCTACGCTTTCAGGGAAAAATACGGACTGAGCAATGCCGTACTTAAGACATTTGCGGTGATCAGCATGCTTGTTGACCACTCTGCAGCCACTGTAGTCCGCAGGATCGCATCCCAGGCAAACACGACGGACCCGGATCTTTACCGGAAGCTGAACCGGCTGTATTTTTACATGCGCCGTTTCGGCCGGCTGGCTTTCCCGATCTTCTGCTTTTTTATAGTGGAAGGATTCTTCCGCACCAGAAATGTCCGAAAATATGCGATTCGCATGTTCGTCTTTGCCCTGTTGTCAGAATTTCCGTTTGATTATGCGCTTCATCATTCCCAGCCGTTTACGGCAAAACAGAATGTCTATTTCACTCTTCTGATCGGACTTCTGGTCATGTGGGGCGTTACGCTGATGAAAGGAATGCTCGCTCCCCAGGCAATGATCATGGCGCTTGGCATGGTCACAGCCTATTATCTGCGGACAGATTACAGCTATCACGGCATTTTCCTGATCGAGCTGCTTTTCGTGCTTCGTTCCCTGCCCGTGCTTCAGGCATTTGCCGGCGGCAGCTATATGTACTGGTACGAGAGTACGCCGACACAGTTTGCTTTTATCCCGCTGTTATTTTACAACGGAAAAAGAGGCAGACAGATCAAGCATCTGTTCTACCTCTTCTATCCCGCTCATCTTCTTATTCTCGGCATCATTACGTACGAGGTCCTGCCGCATCTTTTATAAAGACAGTTTTCTGTCCTCATTCATGCCATCCGATCGGATCGCCGGGCGGCAGCATGCAGACGAACTGCTGCCCGCATCTTACCAGTTCTCCGAGCACTTTCTTTGTTTTTTCCTGATCGCTGAACCAGTTTTCTTTGGAAATATCTTCCGTCACCACCGGACACACGAAAAACTGTGTCTGAGGGAACTGCTGCTGATAATAAGTCAGCGCCCGTCTGGCATGGAACGCCTGGCAGACCAGGATCGCTCTTTTTACGTCCAATGCGTGGGAATCGGTGACCTGTCTTGAGAAGATCGCATTTTCCCAGGTGAAAGTAGCCTTGTCCTCTTTCCAGATACATTCCTCCGGGATGCCCTCTGCGATAAGCACTTCACGAAACCGTGACCACTCGGACACGCCCGTGTCCACCCCAAGTTTTGAGTGGGAACCCGAGGGAAGAATGACCGGGGCAAACCCCTGTTTCCAGAGCCCGGCCGCCAGAACGGCGATATCCGGATGGGCACCGCCCGGTATAAAGATGATATCCGCCTTTTCAGGTGCATCTTCGACAAAGATAAAATCACTTATGGCCTGCCAGTACGGTGCCGGGCTCATGGATCAGTCCTCCTTTTTGGGAAGTTTGAATGAGCTCTTCAAAGAGACGATCCGGTTGAATACCGGAGCCCCCGGTTTGGAATCCTTGCTGTCCGCACAGAAGAAACCGGTGCGGACGAACTGGAAATGATCTTCCGGTCCGGCTTCTTTAAGAGCCGGCTCCAGCATGCACTCTTCCAGGATCGTACGTGAATTCGGGTTCAGGTTCAGCGAACCGTCCGGATTATAGACACCCTTTTCCTCATCGATCAGGTTCTCATACAGGCGGACCTGTGCTTTAAAAGCTGTTTTGGCATTGACCCAGTGAATGGTTCCTTTCACTTTCCTGGCATTGAAACCGGACCCGCACTTTGTCTCGGGATCATAGGTACAGTGGACCGTGGTCACATTGCCGTTCTCATCCTTGTCGCAGCCGACGCATTTGACAAAGTAAGCACCCATGAGCCTGACTTCATTGCCGGGGAACAGGCGGAAATATTTCTTCAGCGGCTCTTCCATAAAGTCGTCGCGGTTGATATAGAGTTCTCTTCCGAACTCTACCTCTCTCATGCCAAGCTCCGGATTCTCGAGATTGTTTTCAATACTGAGGATCTCACTCTCACCTTCCGGATAATTGTCGATGACCAGCTTCACAGGGTCAAGCACAGCCATCAGTCTGGGAGCCTTCATCTTAAGGTCCTCACGGATGCAGTACTCAAGCATGGCATAATCCACCGAGCTGTTCGCTTTGCTCACCCCTACCAGGTCAACGAACATCTTGATCGATTCGGGGGTAAAGCCTCTTCTCCTGAGTGCGGCAATGGAAACCAGTCTCGGATCAGTCCAGCCATCCACGATACCATCTTCGACCAGTTTCTTGATATATCTTTTTCCCGTCACGACATTGGTCAGGTAAAGTTTTGCAAACTCGATCTGCCTGGGCTTATTCTCAAATTCACACTCTTCAACGACCCAGTTATAGAGCGGCCTGTGATCCTCAAACTCGAGGGTGCAGATCGAATGGGAAACGCCCTCTATGGCGTCCTCGATCGGATGGGCAAAATCATACATCGGATAGATCAGCCACCGGTCTCCCGTGTTGTGGTGGGTCATCCTGGCCACACGATAGATGACCGGGTCACGCATGTTGATGTTGGGACTTGCCATATCGATCTTGGCGCGCAGTACTTTCTCGCCGTCTGCATAGCATCCGTTTTTCATGTTCTCGAACAGTTCCAGGTTCTCCTCAACGGAGCGGTTTCTGTAAGGACTCTCCTTACCCGGCTCGGTAAGAGTCCCTCGGTATTCACGAATCTGGTCGGCTGTCAGGTCGCACACATAAGCCTTCCCTTTTTTGATCAGCTTCACCGCGCACTCGTACATCTGCTCGAAATAATCAGAAGCAAAGTAGAGCCTGTCTTCCCAGTCGGCACCCAGCCAGGCGATATCTTCCTTGATGGATTCGACGAATTCTGTCTTTTCCTTCGTGGGGTTGGTATCGTCAAAGCGCAGGTTGAATTTCCCGCCGTATTCCTGGGCCAGTCCGTAATTTAAAAGGATGGATTTTGCATGTCCGATATGCAGATAGCCGTTAGGCTCCGGCGGAAACCTGGTGCACACCGCCTTATAAACGCCATCTTCCAGATCCTTGTCGATCATCTGTTCAATAAAATTCCTGCTTGTCGTTTCCATAATCCTTCCTTCCCGCTGGCAGCGGCCCTTTCAGTGCGCCGTCATGAGCTTCTTCTTATTTTCCAGTTGAAAATCATATCATAAAACAGGCCGAAACACAACATATACACGTTGTTGCGCTTGTGCAAACCTGATAAAATAAAAAAGCAGAACATACTCAGGTATAACCTTTCGGAGGATAGGATCATGCTTTATTTTATCGTCAATCCCGCTTCCAGCTCGGGAAGAGGAATAAAGGTATGGGAAAAGACAAGCGCTCTTCTCGATGAGAAGAACATAGAATACAAAGCTTTTATGCTTCGGAAAAAGGGAGAAACAAAAAGAATCGCCTCTGAGCTTTCCGCATCCGGCGAAGAGATGACCGTCATCCTGGTGGGAGGAGACGGAACGATCAATGAATTTCTCTCGGGGCTCAGCTCCTATTCCCATATCACTTTCGGTGTGATCCAGACAGGCTCGGGCAATGATTTTGCCAGGGCGCTGGAACTTCCGGATGATCCTGAAAAGATCCTTGATCTTGTTTTGTCCGGCAAAAAGATCTGCCCGCTCCATACCGGACGTGTCCTCGCCGGAGACAGTTCCTTCTCTTTTGCCGTCAGTTCCGGAATCGGACTCGACGCCGCCGTCTGTGAAGTGGCGGATATCTCCGGGGCAAAGTCCTTCCTCAATTCCATCGGACTGGGAAAACTGGTCTACTCCCTGCATGGCCTGAAGGCGCTTCTGACCAATCCGGTCATGAAAGTCACCCTCGAGACCGAGGAGCAGACGTTAAAATATGACAAGGTCTTTTTTATCGCCGCCATGAACACGAAATACGAGGGAGGCGGCTATATGTTCGCGCCGCAGGCCACCCCTGAGGATGAATTCCTTGACCTTATGATCGCGGAAGGAATTCCCAGAATCAAGGCAGTCGGAATGATGCCGCTGGCCAGAAAAGGCCGCCATACCGGCATGAAGGGAATCCATATTATCCGCTGCCGGAAGGCTCATATCAAAACAGACCGAGAGGCGTTTCTTCATACGGACGGTGAAGTGCTCGGCTGTTTCAGCGAAATAGAATACAGCCTGTCCGAAGACAGGCTGCGTACGATCACCGGTTATTAATTAAATCCCATCAGTTTTCTTGCAAGGCCGTAGAATTTGACTACGGCTTTTCTTCCGATCCATCCCGGAGCACGCTCCGCAAATCCGAGCGGGGTGTGCTTTAAATGCCACCAGATCGGGAAGCTTTTTTCGCGGATATATTTCCAAAGTTCCTTTCTTTTCTCCATCAGTTCCTTGTCCTGCGAGATGATCATGAGGATATTCGTTACGACCGTGACCTTATCCAGGTAAATATACATGATCTTCTTGACATGACGGTCTTTTCCCCGGAAATCCGTTTCGGCCATGATATCCACCATGATCTTGTTGACCTTGATCTGCTGGTCGATCCGGCTGATCATGATCTGTTCATTGACCGACTGGTCCTCGCGGCCGATATAATAATGATAGAAATCCACATCCAGGTAATAGAGCTTCTTCACATACGGATACGGCTGGAAAGCAAAGATATTGTCCACATAGAAGGTATGCGCGGGAAGTTCAAGTCCGGAATCGATCAGGACCTGCCTGCGGTATATGATATTGTGCATCAGGATATACTGGG
>JBGUOI010000040.1:0-17355 GCA_045118075.1 Porcincola sp.
CCTGTTCCAAAGGGGACGTTACCGCAGCGCCGGTACTTGGCGAGGGCGAAGCCCGAGCCTTATGTACCGCTGCGCGAGGTAAGAGCGCGAGCGCTCCCCGTGGAACAGGGTAATTCTTTTTATTCTTATTTGTTTTAGAAGCGGTCCCCTGTCATTGCCCCAGATACTCCTCCAGGCACTGCCCGCTCTCCCAGATCTCTTTAGCGGCTTTTTCGCCGACATACCGGTAATGCCACGGCTCGTTGATCACGCCGGTTATGTCGGTCTTGTCTTCCGGATACCGCTTGATAAAGCCGTATTTCCAGGCGTTGTCATACAGCCAGTTATAGACTTCGTCGTCAGATGATCCGGAATTGTCCGCGTTGATGTCAACGGCGATCCCGAGCTGGTGTTCGCTTGTGCCCGGCAGGGCGACCCATTCTTCCGCAAGCTTCACGGCTTCGTCGTCGGAGTAACCTGAATAGCGGTACTCTTCGATCTTTCCGTCCATGATCTGCTGCTGTTCTTCCTGGGTGCGGTAGCCGTCCCGGACAAATAAAGACAGGCCGGAAGCTCTCGCATCATCAAACATGGCCTGAAGCTTGGGGTAGATTCTAGAATCCACCTGTGTTCCGTTTGAGAGCTGCATCAGGTCCACCTGGTAATTGTCCGGAATAGGATGTGTCCGGTTGACCAGGATGAGGCACCAATCGTCATTTTCATCCGTGCCCGCTGCTGTTTGGACCGGTCCCTCATTGGCGAAAGCGCCTTGTGTTTCCCCGGTCTCTTCATTCAGAAATACGATCGGTTCTTCTCCGGCGCTGTGCGGGGAAAACAGACCCGCGAGGTTTTCGGTCTTCGGGTCTGAGGTCTTTGCAAGGACACTGCCCGAATCTGCTGCCGCAAGGAGCAGACCGGCCATGAGTGCAAGGGCGGCCAGACGGGTCCCCTTAACAGAGAATTGGTGTTGTTCTGATTTTGTTGTTGTATGATTAAGCTTTCCAGGCAGCCACACGCCGCGGTTCCTCCTCGTGTTTTCCGATTATTTTTTCCATCCAGACCATGTCATACCAGCGTCCGAATTTATAGCCGCACTTATGGTAAGTGCCGGTAATGACATACCCCATCCGCTCATGGAAGCGGACGCTGTCCCTCGTCAGGTATTCATCTTCCTCTTCCGGGAATCCGATACAGGCGTACAGATTTTGGATTCCCATACGCCCGAGTTCTTCCTCGAGAGAACAATAAATTTTTCTGCCAAGTCCCCGGCCGTGCTCATGGCGATCAATGTAGATGCTCATTTCACAGTCCCAGTCATAGGCTGCCCGGGTTTTGAACGGGCCGGCATAGGCGTAGCCGAGGATCTTTCCTTCCTCTTCGATCACCAGATAAGGATAACGAAGAAGTGTCTTTTCGATCCTGGCCGTGAACTCTTCCGGGGACGGGACTTCATACTCAAATGAGATGGCGGTATGCTCCACATACCAGGCGTAGATCTCAAGGATCCGCGCCGCATCCTGAAGCTGTACTTTTCTGATCGTGGTGCTCATGATCTGTTTTCCTGTTTAACTGCGCAGTTTATATGGAATGTTCGTCTTTAGTTACAAACTTGCATATGTTCATAAATACCAACGCCTGCGGTATCTGTCAAGGTTTTTCTTATATGTGCGGCTGGTGACGAAAGAGTATCCCCTGTCATTATTTCTAAAATTTCCGGAAACAATGTGCCTCGTCTTGGACGAGGCCTTTTTTAGTGTGATATACTACGGAAAAAACGGAGGAAGGGCTGTCCCCTATCAAGAAATGAAACTGAGAACGAAGCTGATGATCTCTTTTGCAGCGATCATCGTGGTGCCGCTGGCGCTGATGCTCCTGTTTGTGAGCGCATATATGAATATGAAGGTACGCTCGCTGGAGAAGGAATATGAGATCGAGCTGACTTTGCCGGATATGATCAATACGGCGCAGATGATCAATGAATCGACGGCAAAGCTGCTTGAACAGATGAAAAGGGATACCGGGTCGGATCCTGAACGGATCCTGGATATCGGGTACCTGCAGGATATCGACAATGAGCTGGGAGGCCGGCTCTCGTTCCTGGTGGTGATGCTGGACGGGGAGGTCTACTATGCCCAAAACCGCAATAATCTCGGGGAATTGATGGAAGTGCTTCCGCCGCAGGGTTCCGGGAATGCCGATAAAAATCCGGAGGGCGGTGTCTATGTAAGCGGTGAAAACCCGGCCATGGTCAAACAGCTGGATATCACGCTGAGAGACGGGTCAGCAGCCAGCGCTTACATTATCACGACCGTGACCGGTGTCCTGCCGGAGTTTCGGACGATGACGCGGCAGCTGGTCATGGTGATGATTCTGATCCTTCTGATCACGGCCACAATCCTGACGGTATGGATCCATAAAGGAATCACTTCGCCCATCAGGGATCTGCGCATAGCAACTCACCGGATCGCGGACGGGGACCTGGACTTTACGCTGGAGACGGACAGGAGCGATGAATTCGGCGACCTGACCCGTGATTTCGAAAAGATGCGCACCCGTCTGGCGCAGGCGGAAGAGGAGAAGCGGCGCTACGACGACCAGTCAAGGGAGCTGATCAGCAATATCTCGCATGACCTGAAGACGCCGCTTACCACCATCAAAGGGTATGTGGAGGGAATCATGGATGGGGTCGCGGACACCCCGGAAAAGATGGACCACTATGTGAAGACGATCTACAGCAAGGCCAACGAGATGGACCGTCTGGTCAACGAGCTGTCCCTTTACTCTAAAATCGATACCAACAAGCTGCCGTATCACTTTACGCTGCTGAATGTGAAGGGATTCTTTGACGACTGCGCCGAGGAGATGGATATTGAACTCAAAGAAAGAGATGTGACTTTCTACTATGAGAACCGGGTCATGGAAGATACGATGATCATTGCCGACCCGGAGCAGCTTCGGCGCGTGATCAGCAACATCATGAGCAATTCGATCAAATATATGGACAAGAAACCGGCCGTCATCCGTCTGGAAGTGGAGGATGAGGGCGACTTTATCCGGGTGGATATCGAAGACAACGGCCCCGGCATAGAGGGGCGCGAGCTGGAGAGGATCTTTGACCGCTTTTACCGCACGGATGAGTCGAGAAACTCGGCGATGGGCGGCAGCGGAATAGGGCTGTCCATCGTTCGCAAGATCATCGAGGATCACAGCGGCCGGATCTGGGCGACGAGCCGGGTCGGCGAGGGAACCGTTATGCATTTCGTGATCCGTAAATATCAGGAGGTACCGGTATGAGCAGGATATTGATCATAGAAGATGAGGTGTGCATCGCTGAACTGGAACGGGATTACCTGACGCTCAGCGGCTATGAGACGGTCATTGTCAATGACGGTAAAGAGGGCCTTGGCGCTGCACTTTCCCGGGACTGGGACCTCGTGATCCTGGACCTTATGCTGCCGGGGGTGAGCGGCTTTGAGATCTGCCGCCGCATCCGGGAGGAGAAGAACACGCCCATCATTATGGTGAGTGCCAAGAAGGATGATATCGACAAGATCCGCGGACTTGGCCTGGGCGCGGATGATTACATGACCAAGCCTTTCAGTCCGGGAGAACTGGTGGCCAGGGTGAAGGCTCACCTGGAGCGGTACCAGCGGCTCACGGGAATGAAGGCTCCTTCAGGTGACGTCATCCAGACCGGAGGCCTGAAGATCGACCGCTCATCAAGGCGGGTGTGGGTGGACGGCGTTGAAACGGTCTTTACCACCAAAGAGTTTGACCTGCTGAGCTTCCTTGCGGCCAATCCCGACCGGGTATATACCAAAGATGAGCTGTTTCGGGAGATCTGGGGCATGGAGTCGCTGGGCGATATTGCCACTGTGACCGTTCATATAAAAAAGATCCGCGAGAAGCTGGGAGACAGCACCGCGGATCCTAAGTATATTGAGACGATCTGGGGGGTAGGGTATCGGTTCAAGGGCTGATCCGCCGGCTTACTCTGCGCCGGCATCAGCATCATCAGCGTCATCAGCCTCGTCAGCAGCATCAGCGTCATCAGCCTCGTCAGCAGCATCAGCGTCAGTTTCATCCTGTCCGGCACCGGAACTGATTCGGAAGTTGAAAGTGGCATCTCCTTTAAAGTGGAAATTACCGCCATGGGACGAGGCGATCACACCTGCGACGATCATCATCACAATGAGAACGACGCCCAGGATGATAAAGAGCCGGATGGGAACTTTCTTTACGGGAGCAGCGGCCGGGGCACCGGAACTTTCCTGTGAAGCGGCTTTTCTGAGCATCTCCTCTGTGACATCAAAGGCTGCGCCGCAGTTCGGACAGGCCGGCAAAGCACCGCCTTTCCAGACGAATTTTGAGGCCGTTTTACAATAAGGACAGGTAAGATTGACCGTTTTTCTGGCTTCATCTGCCTGTTCTTTTTCTTTTTTACGATCAGATACGACCGATTTGGCAAGGTCTACCACATCATGTAAGTCATCTTCAAAAGCCATCATTTTGCATTCCTCCAAGGCAGGAGCGATTCTGGACATCGCCTGTGAATTGCTAAAATTATATCAGAAAACCCGCGGATGTGATATAGTAAAAAATATCCGGAATGCCTGAACCATGGAGGTGGAAAAGATGAGACTGTTTATCGCCGTTGATCTGGCCGACAATATGAAGAAGTCGCTGGTGGGAACCCTTCACGAGCTCAAAAAGCAGGGAATCGCCGGCAGTTACGTGCCGATGCAGAATTTTCACGTCACACTCGCCTTCCTGGGGGAGGTAAAGGACCCGGAGGAGGTCATTAAAGTGATGGATTCGCTGGAGGCGGAGTCGTCGCGCATGTCGTTTGACGGGTACGGGTTCTTCGGTGATGCGTTCTGGATCGGGATCAAGACCAACCAGAAGCTGAAAAAATACGCCGCGGAGCTGAAAAAAAGTCTCACCGAGGCCGGCCTGCCCTGTGACAAGAGTAAGTTCGAGCCGCATGTGACGCTGATCCGTAAGCACAAAGGCCCGCGGCCTGCTCTCTCCAAAGTACCGAATGAGGATATGATGGTCAAAAAGATCTCCCTGATGCGTTCCGACCACAGGGACGGGAAACAGGTGTACAAGGAGATTTATTCGGTGAGGGCAAAATAAGACATCAAAAGTGCGGAGGCAGGAGATTGAAATATTCTTTTCATACAAGAGTCAGATACAGTGAGATCGGGGTGGACGGACGCTTAACGCCCGGCGCCCTGATCGATTATTTTCAGGATACGGCTACGTTTCAGTCAGAAGACTACGGGATCGGGCTGGATTATATGAGACCGTTTCACTACGCCTGGATCCTGGCCTCATGGCAGATCGACATACTGCGCATGCCCTCGCTGGGGGAGGAAGTCTGCTCCACAACCTGGGCGTATGGCTTTGAAAAGTTCTACGGTTACCGTAATTTTACGCTGACCGGTGAGGACGGAGAGATGCTGGCAAAGGCCAACAGTGTCTGGGTGCTCATGAACATGGAAAAATTAAGGCCGGTAAAAGTGGATCCGCTCATGCTCGAGAAGTACGGAAATGAGGAGAAACTGGAGATGGAGTACGCTCCGCGTCATATCCTGCTTCCGGAGGGCGGGGAAAAACAGCCTCCGATCGTGATCGAGTCGTTTCACCTGGATACGAACCGGCACGTGAACAACGCCAGGTACGTAGAACTGGCCATGGGATGCCTGCCGGAGGCCTATGACTTTACCCGGATGAGAGTGGAATATAAAAAGCAGGCGCTGCTGGGGGATGTGCTCATCCCGGTGATCAGCCGCGGAGAAAAAGGCCTGACGGTGGTGCTTGCGGATGAGGAAAAAACACCTTACTGCATTGTGGAATTAACGTAAATAAATAAAGAAAAGAGGACGGACAGACAGATGCTCAGATTAGGAGAAAAACAGGAACTGGTGATCACCCGGCTTGTCAGCTTCGGGGTGTATCTTGCGTCGGAAGATGACCGGGAGAATGATGTGCTTCTTCCCGGCAAGGAGGTCCCGGAAGGGGCGAAAAAGGGGGACCGCCTGGAGGTCTTTCTGTATAAGGATTCAGCGGACCGACTGATCGCCACCGTGCGGGAGCCGCTTCTCACCCTCGGGAAGACGGGTCTTTTGACCGTAAAGGAGACCGGACGGATCGGCGCGTTCCTGGACTGGGGACTGGAAAAGGACCTGCTGCTGCCGTTCCATGAGCAGACAAAACGCGTGCGCGAAGGAGAGGAAGTGCTGGCGGCTCTTTATATCGATAAGAGTCAGAGGCTATGCGCGACGATGAATGTATACCCGTATCTGCATGTGAATGCGCCGTATCAGATCGGCGATATGGTCCGCGGACGCATCTACGAGACCAGTGAGAATTTCGGGATCTTCGTGGCGGTCGATGACCGGTACCAGGGCCTGATCCCGAAGCAGGAGGCTGCCGGGGAGTTCCCGATCGGCGAGGTGATCGAGTGCCGCGTCACGAATGTACGCGAGGACGGAAAGCTCGACCTGAGCGCGAGGCAGAAAGCCTACCTGCAGATGGATGCGGACGCGGAGCTCGTGATGAAAGTCATCGATGAGTTCGACGGGGTCCTGCCCTTTGATGATAAAGTGAGTCCGGAGGTGATCCGCCGGGAGTTCGGCCTGACCAAGAACGCTTTTAAGCGGGCGGTGGGAAGGCTGATGAAGGAGCGCAGGGTCGAGATCCGGGACAAGAGAATCTACCGGATCTGAAAACGGCCGGAGGAGAGAAGATGGAAGAAGCGAAAGTGACAGCCCCGCAGTTTGTGCACCTCCATGTCCATACCGAATACAGCCTGCTCGACGGATCCAACAAGATCAAAGAGTATGTGAAGCGCGCGGCGCAGCTGGGAATGGACAGCGCGGCCATCACCGACCATGGGGTGATGTACGGGGTCATCGATTTTTATAAAGCGGCGAAAGCGGCCGGGATCAAGCCGATCCTGGGCTGCGAGGTCTACGTCGCCCAGGGATCGCGCTTTGACCGTGAGGCCGGCAGGGGAGACAATGAGGACCGCTATTATCACCTCATCCTGCTCGCGGAGAATAATAAAGGTTATGCTAACCTGATGAAGATCGTCTCGGCCGGGTTCGTGGACGGTTTCTATTACCGACCCCGTGTGGACCGGGAGATCCTTGAAAAGTACCACGAGGGGATCATTGCGACCAGCGCCTGCCTGGCAGGCGAGGTGCAGAAGCTTCTGACAAGAGGCTTCTATGAGGAGGCAAAAGAAGCCGCGCTCTGGCATGAGAAGACCTTCGGGAAAGGAAATTATTTCCTGGAACTCCAGGACCACGGCATACCCGCGCAGCGGATGATCAACCCGCAGCTGGTGAGGATGAGTCAGGAGACCGGCATCGGGCTGGTCGCCACGAACGATGTGCATTACACCTATGCCGAGGATGCGGATGCTCATGATATCCTGCTGTGCGTACAGACGGGCAAGACCGTGAACGATGAAGACCGCATGCGCTATGAGGGCGGCCAGTATTACTTGAAAACGCCCGAAGAGATGGCAGCGCTGTTTCCGTATGCGCCGCAGGCGCTGGAGAACACGGTAAAGATCGCAGCCCGCTGCAACGTCGAGATCGAGTTCGGCGTTACCAAGCTGCCCATCTACGATGTACCCGCGCCTTACACGGCCTGGGAATACCTGAATAAACTCTGCAAAGAAGGGCTTGAGGAGCGCTACGACCCGGTGACGGATGAACTTAGGGAGAGGCTCGATTATGAGCTTGGTGTTATCCGGCAGATGGGCTATGTGGAATATTTCCTGATCGTGTGGGATTTCATTCACTACGCCAGGGCTCACGGAATCATGGTGGGTCCGGGGCGCGGTTCTGCTGCCGGCTCTCTGGTCTCCTACTGCCTGGGGATCACGAGGCTCGATCCCATCCGCTACCAGCTGCTGTTTGAGCGGTTCTTAAACCCCGAGCGTGTGTCCATGCCCGATATCGACGTGGATTTCTGCTTCGAGCGCCGCGGGGAGGTCATCAATTATGTGATCTCCAAGTACGGGAAGGAAAACGTAGCCCAGATCATCACCTTCGGTACGATGGCGGCCAAAGGCGTGATCCGCGACGTGGGCCGCGCGATGGACCTGCCTTATTCTCTCTGCGATTCGGTGGCCAAGATGGTGCCGGATGAACTGGATATCACGATCGATAAAGCGCTTGAGAAAAACCGGGAAATGAAGACGCTCTACGAGAGCGATGAGCAGATCCGGCTGCTTCTGGATATGTCCAGGCGCCTGGAAGGTCTGCCCAGACATACGTCCATGCATGCGGCCGGCGTAGTGATCTGCCGCAACGCCGTGGATGAGTATGTGCCGCTCTCAAGGGCAGCGGACGGTTCATTGACGACGCAGTTTACTATGACGGCTCTCGAGGAGCTGGGCCTTTTAAAGATGGACTTTCTGGGTCTGCGCACCCTCACGGTCATCCGCGACGCGGTGGAAAATATCCGTCAGCGCACGGGCGTGACTCTGGATATGGACGAGATCAGTTACGAGGACAGCGCTGTCTTCGACTCCCTTGCCACCGGCCGCAACGACGGGGTATTCCAACTCGAGAGCGGCGGCATGAAGGCATTCATGAAGGAGCTCAAGCCCCGCAGCATGGAGGATCTGATCGCCGGAATCTCCCTGTACCGGCCCGGCCCGATGGATTTCATTCCCGCGTATATCCGCGGAAAGAACCACCCGGAGCAGATCACGTATGACTGCGCGCAGCTTAAGCCCATCCTGGAGGCCACCTACGGGTGCATCGTCTACCAGGAGCAGGTCATGCAGATCGTACGCGACCTGGGCGGCTATTCGCTCGGCCGAAGCGACCTGGTGCGGCGAGCCATGTCCAAAAAGAAGGCATCCGTCATGCAGCAGGAGCGAAAGAATTTTGTCTACGGGAATGAGGAAGAGGGGGTCCCGGGCTGCAAAGCGAACGGGATCGCCGAAGATGTGGCCAACAAGATCTTTGACGAGATGACGGACTTTGCCAGCTACGCGTTCAACAAGAGCCACGCGGCGGCCTATGCGGTGGTCTCCTACCAGACCGCCTATCTTAAGCACTATTATCCGCGGGAGTTCATGGCGGCCCTGATGACCTCGGTGATCAGCAATCCCGCCAAGGTGGCCGGGTATATCCTGACAAGCCGCGCCATGGGCATCAACATCCTGCCGCCGGATATCAACGAGAGCGGCATGGCTTTTACCGTTACCGACGAGGGGATCCGCTATTCCCTGTTTGCGATCAAGCGTGTCGGCGGACCGCTGATCGAGGCGATCGTCCGCGAACGCAAAGCGGCAGGACCTTTTACGGATCTTCGCAGTTTCCTCGAGCGGATGAGCGGGACGGACCTGAACAAACTTGCCATCGAGAATCTCATCAAAGCCGGGGCGCTCGACTGCCTGGGCGGTAACCGCCGGCAGCTGATCATGGCTTATCCGCAGGTGCTTAGCGCGGCGGCGAAGCAGCGCAAAAATGCGGTCACGGGACAGATGACGCTGATGGATCTTTTCGGCGGTGAGGACCGTGAGAGCTTCCGGGTGACCCTCCCCGCGGTGGACGAATTCCCCAAAGAGCAGCTTTTAGCCTTCGAAAAGGAGGTTTTGGGGATCTATATCAGCGGACATCCTCTGGAGGAATATGAGTCCTTGTGGAGAAAACACATCACGGCCACGACCGGGGACCTGACGGCTGACGAGGAGACCGGGAAGCCCAGGGCAGCCGACGAGAGCATCGTGACGCTGGGCGGCATGGTGGAGAACCCGTCGGTGAAATATACGCGCCAGAACAAAGCGATGGCTGTCTTTAACCTGGAAGACCTGGTCGGATCGGCCGAAGTGCTGGTCTTCCCGAAGATCTATGAGAGATATGCAAATGTCCTGAAAGAAGATGCGAAGATCTTTGTCAAAGGCAGGGTCTCCGTGGAAGAGGAATCGGACGCGAAACTGCTCGCCCAGGAGATCACGCTGTTTGACGACCTGCCCCGCGATATCTGGATCCGCTTTGAAAAGATGTCGGAGTATGAGGCGGCGGCAAATGACCTGAATGATCTGATCAGCGGCAGCGACGGCAGGGACCGGGTGGTGATCTATGTCAATGAATCGAGATCGGTGAAACGGCTCGGGGCACGATGGAGCGTATCGGCCTCGCCTGACCTGATCGCCGCTCTTCAGGAGAAATTCGGTCAGGACAATGTGAAGGTCACCTGGGCCTGAGTAATACAGGATTGTTTCTTGCTATCAGACGGCATTTCTGGTTAAATAGAAGCAGCAGGAAAATGCGGCGGCGCGTCGGCTTTGCGGAAGCGGAACTTTTTGCGCGGCAGCTCTTTTGAGGAGGAGGAATAGTATGGCTCCCAAGATAAAAACGATCGGTGTTTTGACCAGCGGCGGAGACTCGCCGGGCATGAATGCGGCCATCCGCGCGGTGGTGCGCAAGGCGGTCTCCCAGGGAATGCAGGTCAAGGGAATCTATCAGGGCTACAAAGGCCTGATCGGCGGAGAAGTAAGAGATCTGACGGCTCGTGACGTCTCCGATACCATTGCTAAGGGCGGTACGATCCTATACACTGCCCGCAGCCGGCAGATGCGCACTCCCGAGGGACAGGAACAGGCAGCGCAGATGTGCCGTGAGCACGGAATTGAAGGCCTGGTGGTCATCGGCGGAGACGGATCCTTCGCGGGCGCCGGAAAGCTGGCCGAGCTGGGCATCTGCACGATCGGCGTCCCCGGGACGATCGACCTGGATATCGCGTGCACCGAGTATACGATCGGTTTCGACACCGCCATCAATACGGCGATGGAAGCCATCGACAAGGTACGCGATACGTCGACATCGCATGAGCGCTGCAGCATCATTGAAGTCATGGGCCGCAACGCCGGTCACATCGCGCTCTGGTGCAGCATCGCCAACGGCGCGGAGGATGTTCTCCTGCCCGAGAATTATGACTACAATGAGCAGGTGCTGATCGACAACATTATTCGGAACAGGAAGCGCGGAAAGAAGCACCATATCATCATCAATGCGGAAGGTATTGGCCATTCCAGTTCCATGGCGAGACGGATCGAAGCGGCGACCGGCCTGGAGACCCGTGCGACGATCTTAGGTCACATGCAGCGCGGCGGCAGCCCGACCTGCCGTGACAGGGTGTTCGGTTCCATGATGGGCGCCTACGCGGCGGACCTTCTTTCCGAAGGCAAAAGCAACCGCGTGGTCAGTTATTACCACGGCAAGTATGTGGACTTTGATATCCAGGAGGCGCTGGCGATGCAGAAAGAGCTTCCGGAATACATGCTGCGCGTGAACAAGGCGCTGACCGTATGATCACCAGCCGGGGAAACAGCGCCGTCCGGGGCGTGATCGCCCTGATCAAAAAGCCGAAGGAGCGGGAGTTAAAAGACGCGTTCGTCATTGAAGGCATCCGCATGTACCGCGAGGTGCCGGAAGAAATGCTTCGGGAGGTCTACATCTCCGATCGTTTCTATAAAAAACATCCCTCGTTTCGGCCGCCGGCCGGCGTCCGGTTTGAGGTGGTGGCGGATGATGTATTCGAGACCATGTCCGATACGAAAACGCCTCAGGGAATCATCGCCGTGGCCGGGCGCTATCATTGGACAAAGGAAGATCTGATGAGCCAGGATCTGCTGATCGTCGCGCTGGAAAACCTGCAGGACCCCGGAAACCTGGGAACCATCTTCCGGAGCGCCGAGGCGGCTGGTGCCACGGGCATCCTGATGGATGCCGATACCTGCGATGTCTATAATCCCAAAGTGATCCGTGCCACGATGGGCGCCATCTTCCGCCTGCCGTTCGTCATCGCTTCTGATTTGAAGGAGACGGTGCAGGGGCTCAGGCAGCAGGGGCTCAGGGTTTTTGCTGCGCATCTGAAAGGCTCAGTGCCTTACACGCAGCCTTCCTATAAAAAGGGAACCATCTTCTTAATCGGCAATGAGGGCAACGGCTTGTCGGACGAGATCGCAGCGCTCGCGAACGAGCGCATCCGCATACCGATGAAGGGAAAAGCAGAATCTTTAAATGCCTCCGTGGCAGCTTCCGTGCTGCTGTTCGAGGCGATGAGGCAGCGGAGCTGAAGCGTAAAGCGCTTTGGCTGCCGCTGTTTTTATGTCGGGGAGATGCAGACAGCATAAATTACGGTTACAACGCACGGGAATCGATATTGCGTCTGCCATTTTGAAGGGTTCTCAGACCGAATCCTGATAAAAAAGCAGACGCAAACCATCGGATTTGTAAATGCAGCTGTTTTTGACTGATGCGGATGCCCGGAAGGCGGCAAAAAAAGCAGACGCAAACCCTCAGGGGTTCAAATGCGTCTGCTTTTACAGGCTTCAGAAGAAGAATAAAACAAAAGCCCGGACTTCGAAAAGTCCGGGCTTTATAATCGTGATTTCTATACTTCTATTGCGGCATTCCCTTTTTCTTTCTCTGAAGATAAACGAGATACGGCAGCTCAAACACGGTCATCGCGGTCCAACCGGCGAAATATGTCCAGGGCAGGATCTCGAAGCGGAAGCCGCCGCGCAGCGTGAGTATCCAGCAGCAGAGTATACGCACGGCCATGCTGGTGAGCGAGCTGATCAGCGTGATCTTCATATCGCCGATCCCGCGGAAGTATCCCTGAAGCGCGTTGGTAAACGCCGGCAGGGGATACATGAAGGCAATCAGGCGAAGATAGCCCACACCCATCTTAATGACATCCGCATCTTTCGTGAAAAGCCGCATGATCGGACCGGCAAAAATGTAGAGCACCGCGCCGATCAGGATTCCGAAGCCCATCTCCAGCCAGATACCGTAATGAAAGATCTTTTTGACGCGGTCTTCTTTATGTGCACCGACATTCTGCGCCATGGCAGAACTCATGGCATGCGCAATGTTCTGCTCGGGAACGATAGCGATATCATCCGTCCGGTTGACCGCGTTGAAAGCAGCGGTTGAGGATACGCCAAGCGAGTTGACGAAACCCTGTACGATCAGTTTTCCCAGCTGGACCGATGACTGCTGCAGCGCGCTGACAACACCGTAAGAGAGTGTTTTCTTCAGCAGAAAACCGTCCACGGTCAGCCAGCTCTTACCGAGCCGGAGCAGCGGGATCCGCCTATAGACATAGAACCAGCAGAGCGCGGCGCTTAACGCCTCGCAGATCACGGTGCTCAGAGCCGCGCCGGTAATGCCCATCCTCAGGGCGACAACGAACAGAAGATCGCCGCCAATGTTAAGCAGGGCACTGATGGCGAGAAAAATCAGCGGGGATTTCGAATCCCCCATGGACCGCAGCATACTGGCCAGATAGTTATAGATGAAACTGAAGACCAGCCCCGTCATGATAATGCGAAGGTATCCGGCGGCCATCTGCCGGATGGCGGTATCGGTGCGGAGCAGTGTCATGATCGGGTAAGCACATAAAGCAATCAGAGCCCCAACGAGAAGGGAAAAAACGATCCCGGCGCACATGCCGGTGCTTACCTGGCGTTTGAGAGTATCATGTTTTCCGGCGCCGAATTGAAAACTGACCAGAATACCGGCGCCGAGGCAGATCCCGTTTGTAAAAAGCAGGATCATGGTCATAAGAGGATTGCTGGTACCGATCGAAGCCAACGCTTCCTTTCCGATAAAACGGCCTGCGATCATGCTGTCAGCGGCATTGTAAGTCAACTGCAGGAAATTGCCCAGAATCAGGGGGACGGTAAAGGATATGAGCGGCTGCAGGATCGGCCCGCGGGTCATATCATGTGTAACTTCTTTCTTCATATCGTCCTGAAAAATCTCTCCATTGCGCTTCAGCAGCGGGTTTTCGCCGCTTTCACACGTTAATTTACGAAAAGGGTCAGACCCCTAAACAGAAAAACAGGGCACTGACGAGTGCCAGGCAAAGGATGAAAAGCAGCCCGGAAAGGTTGTAGGGTTTTGAGGAAAACTCACGCTCCGAAGGGCGATCTGCCTGATGAGGCTCGGCGGGCTCTGCCATGCGGAAGGCGTCTGCGTCTGCCATATGGGCGGAGTAGGAATATGCGCCGGCTTCAGCCTGCGAGTACGGCGGCATGGTTCTGCGGGAATATCTTCTGCGTCTTTGCTGATTCTGAATAAGGCCGACAAGCCATACTACCAGGTTGACGATCAGGAGAATGCCGGTAATAATGACGGCCAGGAGGGGGGGCTCCGGAACGATAAGTGAGAGAAATGTAGAGACGCGGTGTCCGGCATTGCGCCCGAAGCGGGCAGTCACTTCGACCACCGCGCTCATGGAAAGCTTGGCGGTGATAAATCTCACGAGCCTGCTTTTTTCCAGATAAGCAAGTGCGATGGCAAGCAGTTCCAGACTTCTGGCGAAATAGATGCCTGCGCGGGATCTTTCCCGAGGGCGTCGGTAACGGTAACGATCTTCCATATAATATGCGGTTCCTTTCTGTTCTTACATTATTTTAATATAAACAAAGTGGAATGTCTAATAATATAAGTTGCCTCTTCAGGCAGGGGAGCAGGCCCTCCCACCTGCAGTCAGCCGGAAACTTATAAAGAAAATATTAATTTTAACGCAGGGTTGACAAAGAAAACGTAATGAACTACAATACGCTTGTAACGTACAGTTAATAAATCTGTAATATTTGTAACAAACATTCACATTTGTTACGTTTAAAAGGAGAGTATAAAGATGAAAAACAATAAACAGTTTGCCGCGGTCATCGCTGCTGTCATGGCTGCGGGAATGACGTTTTCAGCAGCAGCTGCGAATACGTCTTTCACGATCGATATGGAAAAGAACACGGACAGTGCCTGGAAGAACGTGGCTATGGCAAATGACGACACCGTTACAACGGGAGCGCTCATCCGCCAGAACCCGGACGCCGACGCAAAAGTCAACGGGTACCTCTACAGGGGCGGCGCTGTCAACGTGCTGTGGAAAGGCGAGAACTGGACTGAAGTTGAGTCCGGCGGCGTTCATGGTTATATCCGCAATGACTGTCTGGTCTACGGAGATGAGGCAAAAGGTCTTGCCGAGCATTACGGCGAGTATGCCGCAAAGGCTTCCTGGAATGATGTAAGTGTTCTTACAGAAGGCAATGCCAACGCAAAGATCCTGGAAAAAGCAGGCGACGGCGATACTTATAAGGTGACCTGCAAAGACGGCCATTGGTTCGAGGTAAAGACTGAGGACAACAAGACAGCCTTCTTGTCTGAAGATGATATCGATCTGGTCCTTCTGGTGGATACAGCCGTGGATGTGAACGGAGAGAGAGGCAGCAGAGGCAGCTCTTCTTCAGCAGAAAGAATTTCCGAGCCCGCTCAGGCAGCTGTCGAGGAACCGGCAGCCCAGGAACCGGCTTATGAAGAGCCCGCTTATCAGGAACCTGCTTACCAAGAACCCGCTTACCAGGAACCCGCCTATCAGGAGCCCGCTTACCAGGAGCCGGCCTATCAGGAGCCTGCTTACCAGGAGCCTGCTTATCAGGAACCCGCTTCTACGGAAGCCGCAGCCGCAGACGACGGATCTGCCGAGTATATCTATGAAGAGGCTTCCACCGGCGATGATACGGCAGCAGCCGACTACAGTGATGCGGCATCCACTGATTACACGGATGATACAGCATCCGCTGACTACAGCGAAGAGACAGCATCTGCTGATAACAGCGATACCTACAGCGATACTGCAGCGGCAGATGATTACAGCGACGATACCGCAGCGGCGGATGACCAGGAGATCTGGGATGACGGCTCTGCAAACCTGGATGAGATCTACGAAGATACTACCGGCGAGACGTATTACGAAGAGTCCTCAGATGACGCCGCTTACACAGAAGAAACGGCATCTTACGACACATATGACGAGTATACGGAAGACGGTTCTTCCTACACGGACGATTATAGTGACAGCAGTTCAGACTACAGTGACAGCGGAAGCGATGGCGGTTCGTCCACTTCCTCTTCAGATCTGGATCTGCTTGCTGCCATTATCTATCATGAGGCCGGAAACCAGCCCACAGAAGGTAAAATAGCTGTCGGCGCGGTCGTGCTCAACCGTGTGTACTCAAGCCTGTTCCCGAACACCATCAGCGAAGTGCTCTACCAGAGCGGACAGTTCACGCCGGCCGGCGAGCTTGCGGGAACGATCGCGAGCGGCGTTCCGTCTGACTGCTACGATGCAGCCAATCAGGCGCTGGCAGGCAACGATCCCACAGGCGGATGCCTGTATTTCAACACCTCACATGGTTCAGGCGTTCATATCGGGGCCCACTGGTTCTATTAATGGCTCCGTCAGATGATAGAGATTTCAAAAGAAAAGGCCCTGCGCAACTCCCCTGCGCAGGGCTTTTTCTATATAAGAGATATAAGAATATTCTTTACTGCATCAGTTCCTGCATCAGCCAGGCATATACTTCCTGGCTCTTTTCCTTCCAGTTGAGACAGATGGCTTTAGCCTGCTGTTCCTCCGGGACAGAGATCTTCAGGCTCATAAGCTCCCGGCGTTTTTCGCGGACGGTGCACTCGGCCGTGTATTCTCCGTCCGTCATCCGGTAATACTCGGAGGAGACAGAGATCTCGTCGATGAGAGACATCCGGTTCTCCTTCAGCCACTCATCGATATCGCGCCGGATGGAAGGGGAGATTTTAGACCTAAAATATCCGATTGTCTCCTCGCCCTCCGAGGTGATCGTATAGAAGGAGCTGTTGCGGACCGTCTCGTAGTGGACGAACCCGGACTCGACCAGTTCCCTGACCGAGGCCTGCAGCGTGAAGAAATCGGTGTAGCCCTTCTGGAGAATAAAGTCGGAGATCTGGGAGAAGGTCATGGAAAACTCGATGCGGTCCAGCATGTACAGGACCATCAGCTTATAGAGCGTAGTCGGTTCAGCCATTTAAAATTCCTTTCAGAAAGCACACGATAAATCAACTGATATCATAGCATTGCGGCAGGGAGATGTCAAAAAGTTCGACCGGGCTTGGACATATGGGATAATCTATATTATACTGGTAACAACGCACTGAACCCATGAAAAAAGTCGCGCGCACACAGAAAAAAGAAACACGCACGGAAAAAAGGAACGCGCGCGTTTCTCGCGCACGAGATGGAGGAGTCGCGCGCGCACCGCGCCCGCAAGCTCCTCGCGCGCCGCGCACGGAAATGGAGGTGACCGGATCTGGACGCGAAAGACAGAATTATAGAACAGAGAATGGCTAAAAGGCGTCAGAACGCCCTGGTCCTGAGAAGTATCATCGCCTTTCTGATCCTTATGATCGTGATTCTCGGATTCATCCTGATCCGTACCGGGATCCTCGGCGGAGCCTTCAAACAGATGAGGGAGCGTGCACTGCGCAACAGCGGCGGTGTGGGACATTC
>JBGUOI010000041.1:0-5957 GCA_045118075.1 Porcincola sp.
TTGATATGTGCCTTTCTATTAAGGAATTCCATGGCAGCAACAGAGCTTCGACAGCGGCATAATCCATCTCGGAGAATGGCCTTGCAATTGTTCGTGTTTTATATAAGGAGCGAAAAAAAGTGCGGACTTCTCAGGCTGCAGGAGAAAGCGTTATCGGATCTGATATGGTATGATGATAGGGATCTGATAGTGAGTATTCTGAATTGTTCCTGTCCGCAGAAGACAATTGGAGGCCTGTGTTGAAATAGGATGAAGTAGCCGGAAAAAATCTGTTCGGTTTTTAAAAGTAAGTTGTATTTTTTGTCTGCCTGGTGAGAGCACAGTGAGAAGATGGGAGGAAACAGCATGAAAGTTTTGATTCTGAATGGAAGTCCCCGCGTGGACGGCAACACAACCATAGCAGTAAATGAGATGGTGAAGGTGTTTGAGACAGAAGGCATAGAAACGCAGATCATGCAGATCGGCAGCCAGGCGATCAGGGGCTGTATAGCCTGCGGTTCATGCGCAAAGAATGGGAAATGTGTTTTTGACGATGCGGTGAATGAGGCTGCACAGATATTTGAAAAGGCCGACGGACTGGTCGTCGCATCACCGGTATACTATGCTTCGGCAAATGCAACTTTGATCGCATGTCTTGACAGACTCTTCTACAGTACAGGGTTTGACAAGACCATGAAGGTGGGCGTGAGCGTTGCGGTGGCAAGAAGGGGCGGGTGCTCCGCAACGTTTGATGAGCTGAATAAGTATTTCACCATCTCCGGAATGCCGGTCGCATCGAGCCAGTACTGGAACAGTGTGCATGGCAGACTGAAGGGCGAAGCGAAGCAGGATCTGGAAGGTCTGCAGACAATGAGAGCTCTGGCGAGAAATATGTCATTTCTGATGAAGAGTATCGCGCTTGGCAGGGAAAAATATGGCCTTCCTGAGAAGGAAGCATGGCAGGCGACGCATTTTATCAGATAAGGAAATGACAGAGGGTGATGACTTCACTGGCATGGCAGATTAAGCAGATAATCTATAAGGGAGAGAGATTGCGATGAGCAGATTGAAAGAGTTGAGGAAGTACACAGATAAAGCACTGCGGAAAGCGATTGATGATCCGGATGAGCTGAAGAAAGCCTATGTGCATCTGTATGGCGTATCACTTGCGGCAGGCATGATATCTGAAAAGCGTGGGCAGAATACAGAGCTCGCATGTATGGCAGCAATGCTTCATGATATGTATGCCTATACGGCCGGATCCTATGAAGACCATGCCCATAAAGGGGCAGATCTCGCCCGTAAGATTCTGGGAAAACTGAAGATCACATCGGAAGAAGAGACAGATATCATCTGTTCTGCCATCTATCATCATGACGATAAAGCGTCTGTTGATTCCCCGATGGATGAAGTGCTTAAGGATGCCGATGTGATCCACCACACAATGAACGATCCGGAAAAGCCGGTTAAGGAAAAGGAACGTAAGAGGTATGACGCACTTAGGGCAGAGTTCGGACTGCCCCCTGCAGCTGAGACAGTGCAGGAGTAAAAAAGCGGCTTGGATAAGACTTATATTAGGGAGCGAGCAGCAGAAAGGAATTAGGGAATGAGAAAACAAATCATAACAATGATGGTGTCTTTTGCAGCGTTGTTTCTGTTCGTCGCATCTGTGTGCGCAGCGCCTGTCTCAGGGGGCTGGAGTATAACTGACGATACGTCCATTACACCTGAAGCACAGGAAGTATTCGATCAAGCGATGGAATCATTCACCGGAGTAGGCTATGAACCGGTAGATCTTCTTGCCACGCAGGTTGTCGCGGGAACAAATTACTGTTTCCTGTGCAGGGGAACTGTTATAGTGCCTGATGCGACCCCGGAATACTATTACGTATATATCTACGAAGATCTGGAGGGAAATGCAGAACTCCTTGATATTCAGAAAATTGCAATTGGTGAAGGTGTCTTCGATCGTGTTGAAGAAACTGAAACAGCAGAAACGGCAGCAGAGTATGACGAGACCGTCAAGAAAGCCCTGGAACTGATCAAAGACGCCTGGCAGGATCAGGCTGATCAGTATCCGGATATGATATCGAGTCCATACGTTGATATAAAGAATACCCGTATTATCAAAATCTCCGATAACCCTGTCAATGTTCAGATGGACGATAAGCCTGTCGAGGAACTCGAAGGAATCGACTCTGTCATCGAATTCATGATGCTGACGAATTACTTTGGGGATACTTATCCCTGTAATGCGGGGATCCTTGATACGGTTGCGGTGTATGACGACGGCACGATGGAGGTGCTGAAGTCAAATATCATGAATTCGATCAGGACGAAATATTATATTACGGATTTCAGCGGTGTGATTGATGAGATTGTGGATTTGGAAGACGCATATAATGGGGCGCTGTTTTGATCTCGACTATGGAGTGCGCATCTCTCCTCAATGAAAACAAATCCATACTTGAGGAAGAGATGCATATGAATCCGGGGGCGGTATGATTGCTCTGGGGATTGGTATGTGTTACACATTGAAGTCAAGAATTGAAGAGTTAAGGAGCGGTGAAGAAGATGATCTTAACAACTACTGATTCAATCAACGGAAAAGAACTGGAAACGCTGGGCCTTGTTAAGGGAAGCACCGTACAGACGGTGAATGCATTCCGGGATATAGGCGCAGGCCTCAAGGGGCTGGTCGGCGGTGAGCTGCCCAAATACAATGAGATGATGAATAATGCCAGGGCACTGGCAACAAAGCGCATGGTTGAGGAAGCGGAGAGAATGGGTGCAGATGCCATTGTCTGTGTCAGGTACGCCTCTGCGTCTATCATGCAGGGCGCAGCGGAAGTTATGTCTTATGGGACGGCTGTGAGGTTCACTGGAGCTGAATAAAAAGGATAAGCGAGAGGAGAAACAGCGGACTATCCACCAGGATTGTTTCAGCGTATGCGCAGATATGGATCCGTGTTCTATATTAATGGAGGAGCTCTATGAAAAAGCGAGTGTCAGCCATATTGGCAACATTGTTAATATGCACTTCTGTTTTTTCGCAGGAGGTGATGGCTTTTGAACTGCCTGATCCATCTGAGCTTGGAAAGCTTGCATCGGAAGCAGCTTCCGGGATTGCTGATGCAGCAGGAACCGCAGGAGGAGCTATTGCTGATGCAGCAGGAACTGCAGGCGGTGCTATTGCTGATACGGCAGGAACTGCAGGCGGTGCTATTGTTGATGCAGCAGGACAGGTAGGAGAGGCTGCCTCTGATATCGCGGGAAATGTGGGCGATGTAGTATCGAGTGCTGCAGGCCAGGTAAGTGACGTGGTTTCTGGCTTTGCTTCACGGGCAGGAGAGGTGCTTTCCGGCTGGGGGGCGGTTGCAGGAGAAACAGCGGATTCCGTAAAACAAAAACTGTCTGATGCCGGGGTGAAAGTCAAAACTTCCGCAGAAGAACTTGGAAGTGCTACTGCTAAGAAGGCTTCTAAGCTAACTGAACAGGCAGGGAAAACTGCAGATGATGCAATTGGAGCTGTTACCGATGCGGGTGGATTCGTTGTGGATCGGGCAGGGCATGTGATTGACCTTGCCGCCGCTGCTGCGGATTATGTGTCTTCCGAGGCGGCAGAAGCTTTACAGGTGCTGCAGAGATACGGAACATTGCTTATGAACCTTGCTGAAGCTGCGGTTTCGGGGATTGATCTTTCAAAAGAAGAAAGCTGGGAAGAGGCGAAGGCTGCTGTAGATGCAGCGGTTGATAAAGCGTTTGATGAGGGGATCATTGACCGGGAGAAAGTCAGTGAGGAAGCAATACAGATCGCAACAAGAATTGTGTTTGGAGCATTGATGTATGGATATCAGTACAAGAATGAACAGATCACACTGGGCGATTATGTGTCTGCCATGTCAGAGGTCCTAATCCGCGAAGGATTACCTACAGGTGTTGGATTCCTTGTATCAATACTTCCGATCAACAAGATACCGCATGCTGAATCGTTGGCAAAAGAAGCTACGATTTACTTGATCTCAAAAGCGTACGGAGATGAGCCTGGAAACGAAATAGAGGCCGAAGAAGAAGCATTACTGGAAGATTATGCAGGAAGAGGTTAATCGTGAAATGGAAAGACGAAAGACTGCTGTCCGGCGTTTGAGGTTCCGATCAGGCGAGCGGTGATCTGCGAAACTCTTTTGCTTCCTCCCGCATAGAAGCTGTCATTATGCTTTTCTGCATGGATCATCAGATCCTTGTCATCAAAAAAAGCCTCGTCTTTCATGATTGTTTTGACCGGCTCCTCCATGATGATCAGTCCGGGATAAAAGAAATCAAGAAGATCCAGCTGCTTTGGTACTTTCACTCCGAGCGCATAGTGAAACAGAAGCTCCCCAATATAGCCCGGGAAAAGCTTTGATGGGATCATGTTATTGATGGAAGCATCGTTCTGTCCGCTGTTCTCGTCCATTAAACTCATCCCGTATCCTCCCTGCGCTTTCATGACAACGTCTTTTTCCGATAAACCACCTGTCCCATTATAGCGGACAAAGACCAGGTAAGCCGCATTTTTGCGGTATTTTTTTTGGAAACTTTTGGGGTCTGGTCAGCACAATGAGGAGAGGCTACACTTTTTCTGAGATCTCAAACAGGGCTGCATGGCGGATCCCCTGGCAACCCGTGGAACATGCAGTCTGTCGCTTCAGAAAGGCGGTGGAGATTGGAGAAGTACACACAGGAGCAGATTCAGAAAGCGGCGGATAAGGCAGTGGAAAAGTGCGGTGACCGCCTGAATGTCACAGAATACTGGACTGACGGACAGATCCTGAACATCTGCTTCCAGGCGGTACCCCTGATAAAGAAGGTTGTGACTGTGAAGGGACCGCCGCGGACGGTGACGTTGCGGTATTACATCAATGTCGATGGAACCATGGAGCGCGAATGCCTGAACCTGCCGAGGAATGCTGAAACGTTCCAAATCAGAAGCTGTATCAGGGACTTTACGATTGAGTTTGAAGGACTGGATGAGTATTTCAAAACCGGGAAGAAAACTGATCAATAGACATACATTATTCAAATGTGTGTGGTATGATGCAATCACATAAGAATTGGAGGGATGAGCGATGGCAGAATTGGCTTCCCTGGATCGGGAATACAAAGAATGGATCAGATCTGTCAGTCAGAAATATCGGCAGAGTCAGATTAAAGCCGCCGTCTCTGTCAATCGGGAACTGCTTGCCTTTTATTGGGATCTTGGCAGGGACATATCCGAAAGAGAAAAGAAATGGGGAACCGGCTTTTACGAAACACTCAGTAAAGATCTTCAAAGGGCATTGCCGGATGTGAAGGGATTTGCAGTTTCTAATCTAAGGTACGTACGCAGGTTCTTCAGTTTATATTCCGTTTCAATTCAGCCACAAGCTGTGGGCGAATTGAAAGAAGGCGATGCGGAGCAAATTCGCCCACAACTTGTGGGCGAAATAACCGAGTCAGAACTGTTTTCTGTTCCGTGGGGACATCACAGATTGATATTGGATCGCTGTCACGGGGATGTTGGAAAGGCGGTTTTCTTTGTCAGAAAGACGATTCAGAACAACTGGTCCAGAGCAGTTCTGATGAATTTCCTCGATACGGATCTCTATGAGAGACAGGGAAAGGCAATCAGTAATTTCCAATATGCCCTTCCAGCTGCCCAGAGTGATCTGGCTCAGGAAATGACCAAAGACCCTTATAATTTCGACTTCCTGACGATTCAGGAGGATTATGATGAGAAGCTGCTGAAGGAGGCTCTCGTCGATAATATCATCCAGTTCCTTCTCGAACTTGGAAGGGGCTTCGCATTTGTCGGAAAGGAGTATCCGCTCCCTATATCCGGAACAGAAGAGAGGATAGATCTTCTGTTCTACCATCTTTGGCTTCATTGCTATATCGTTGTTGAAGTGAAGGTGAAGGCATTTATCCCTGCAGACATAGGCCAGACCGCTACATACGTA
>JBGUOI010000042.1:0-58182 GCA_045118075.1 Porcincola sp.
GTGTCCGGTGTACTTAAGCAGGTACTGCAGTTCTTCCTCATTCGCGCCTAATGCGAAGCAGATGCAGATGAGGGCATTCCGGGAAGGATTGTTCTTCTTGCCGTTTACAATATTCCCGACATAGGAATGATGCAGATAAGCCTCAAAGGAGACCACGGAAGCCTTCTTGTCATATTTGCTCAGCAAACGATCCAGATAATTTCCGACCCTGGCATCTTCATTTAAGAGTTCTTCAGAAAACTGTTTTTCAAACTCCTCGTATGAATTACAGTGTTTGATAGAATGCTCCAGGCTGATGGTCATATGGTTGCTTCTGTAAAAAGGATCGTCATTCATCGATCTGTATCCCCCGTTATTCCAGTTCGCCCAGCATCTGCGCCGGATTATCCGCCGCCTTGACTTTCCCGAAGGCTTTCGCGATCACGCCTTCCTCGTCGATCAGGTATGTGGTACGGACGACGCCCATGGTCACTTTGCCATAGTTTTTCTTCTCCTGCCAGACATCATAAGCCTGAATGACTTCCTTCTCTACGTCGGAAAGGAGTGTAAACGGCAGCCCGTATTTTTCTTCGAATTTCTTGTGGGATGCCACGCTGTCCTTGCTCACGCCCAGGACTACCGCTCCTTTCTCGCGAAACTGCGGATACAGCTCGCCGAAAGCGCAGGCCTGCTTCGTGCAGCCGGCAGTCATATCCTTCGGGTAAAAATACAGGATCACCTTATGTCCGCAGTAATCCGATAATGATCTCATCTCTCCGTTCTGATCCGGCAGCGTAAACTCCGGTGCTTTTGTTCCGATTTCAAGCATGATGCTTCTCCTTTCCTGAATGATGTATTTTCACTTCTTCCGCCCGATCACATTCACCCACTCGTCGTCCCGCTCCGCGCGTACATCCCCGGTAACAAACAGTTCCATGATCTCAAATCCGGCGTTTTCCAGCAGCTCGCGACACGTTTCCTTTGTCAGGTCATAGAAATACCGGCCGTCTTTCTCCCTCTCACCGGTCCCTTTCTTGAATGATGCGTATAAGATGCCCTCTTCTTTGAGCAGCCTGAAAAGCCGCCCGAGCACGTCCGGAAGGTTTTCCGGTCTCACATGCAGGAGCGAGGCGCAGGCCCAGATCCCATTGTACTGAGCATCTCCTTCAAGTTCTTCAAAGCGCATCTGCTTCACTTCTATCCCGGTTTTTTCGGACGCCAAAAGGCAGATCTGTGCTGAAGCGTCAAAAGCTTCCACCGAATATCCCGCTTCCAGAAAAGCGAGGGTGTCACGGCCGCTTCCGCACCCGGCATCCAGAATCTTCTGCCCCGGCTTCAGGTATGTAAGAAAGCGCTCGCGGCACTTACTCATATCCGCATTTTCTGTACCGGCAATAAATTCAGCCGCATGAGTATCATAATAGTCGATCGTTTTATTATTCATGGCCTTCTCTCTCGACAACTCTCCTCCGAATATGCTATACTACCCTCAACTTCAAAGAAAGGACTCTCAAAGAGTACAAAAACATGATCATCACACGTCGTTGATTACTTATGCACTGCCTCATCATTGAACGGTCTTAAATGACCTTCTTTTTTGCGTGCATAGAAATCAAATGGCGTTTTATTATACCCTTTTTCCGCGCAGGATAAGTCTGCCGGTATTTTGGGATATGATCGAATGGCATTTGTTTGCTGTGCGCAGACAGATGCTTTTTTCTTTGGAGGTTCTTTATGTCAGAAAAACCGGCTTCTACCCTGTGGACCAGGGATTTTACCATAATCACGGCAGGCAGCGTTGTTTCCATGTTCGGCAATTCCATGTCCGGTTTTGCCATGAGCCTGATGGTGCTGGATATTTCAAAGTCTACCCTGCTTTTTTCGATCTATATGGCTATGTACACCCTGCCCCAGCTTTTCATGCCCGTTTTATCCGGGGCGCTGCTGGACAGGTTTTCCAGGAAGAAGACCATCTACACGCTGGATTTCATCTCGTCTTTGCTGTACCTGGTGATGGCCGGTGTGCTGGCCACCGGATGGTTTTCCTTCCCGCTTTTTGCTGTTTACGTCTTTGTTCTGGGTTCCATACAGAGCGCCTATATGGTGGCATACGACAGTTTCTATCCGCTGCTGATCACCGAGGGCAACTTCCAGAAAGCCTATTCAGTCGCAAGCATTTTGGAGACGCTCTCTACGGTGATGGTCCCGGTCTCTACGTTCCTTTACGGACGGATCGGCCTCGCGCCGCTGCTGGCGGTAAACGCGCTGTGCTTTTTCGTGGCAGCCGTGCTCGAGACGCGCATTTCGGCGGAAGAGAAATACATTGATCTGCAAAAGAGCACGCAGCGGAAGGATGCCCGCTTCCTGGGACAGTTCCTGGATGATACGAAAGAAGGCTTTGCTTATCTTGTCTCCGAGAAAGGTCTGCTTTTCGTCGCTTTATACTTTGTGTTCTCGGCAATCTGCGGCGGGGTCTCGTCCGTGATCGTCCTGCCGTATTTTAAAAACACCTTCCAAAACGGCGAATACTGGTATATGGCCGTCATGGCCTTTTCGCTGATCGGACGCGCCATCGGAGGGATGATCCATTACAGAAAACATCTTCCCGCCAGATACAAGTACCGGATCGCGTTTATCGTGTATATCGTCATCTCATTTTGTGAGGGGTTCTACCTGTACTTCCCCATTCCCGTGATGATGCTGCTTTGCTTTATCGTCGGGATCGGCGGCGTGACCAGCTACACCATCCGCGTATCTGCCACGCAAAGTTATGTGCCCGATGAGATGAAGGGGAGGTTCAACGGTGCCTTCAACATGCTCTTTACCATCGGTGCGCTGGTCGGCGAACTGATCGCCGGAGGCCTTACGGTCGTCCTTTCCGAGCGGTTCATCCTGCTATCGTCCATGATGCTTTGCGCACTGGCGGCAGTCGTCTTTATCGGCGGCGGGAAAAAGCATGTTGAATATATCTACAACCGTGAGCAATAAAAAGGTTTCGGGAATTCGGCGCGGCCCGGTCATCCGGCGCAGCTTCCGTTTAAAGGGCTCCCTTCGGGCAGTTCTTTACGCATTCCATGCAAAGGATGCACTCCGTGCCGTTTTCCCGCTTTCTTGAATTGTCCGTGACATCCACATCCATCGGACACACCCTTTTGCATTTCCCGCAGGAAATGCATTTTTCTTTGTCGCATTTTACCCGGGCAATAGCAAAGTAACTCATGGGTTTTAAGAACACCGTGACCGGGCAGATGTATTTGCAGAAGGCGCGGTTGTCTTTAAACGCAAAGGCAAGGATGATCCCGACAGCATAGTATAAAATGTTGCCGATAATGAACGCCCAGAACATGATCCTCTCTATATTTCCGACATGTGCCAGGAACAGTGCCGCGACAAAGATCAGTGAGGCGGCAAACGTAATGTACCGTATAAAGCCAAGTCTTTTCCTGGGCCCGGTCGGCACTTTGTAGGGCAGGAAATCCAGCACCATGGCCGTCCAGCAGGCGTATCCGCACCAGCCGCGTCCGAAAAGGAGCGGCCCGAAGATCTTGGCCACCGCATAATGAATGGTAGCTGCCTCAAAGACGCCGGTGAACAGATAATACCAGAAGCCTTCGATCTGCATATTCTCCCGGCAGATCAGGCCAAGATACACCAGCATATACAGTCCGACCAGCAGCTGGACGATGCGCCGCGCATGCTTGTATTCCCTGATATATAAAAAGATTCCGAGCGCGATGGAGCATCCGATGTAGCTGAAGTTGAAAAGATAGAAGATATTTCCTTTAGTCAGCCATAATGTGATCGCTATCGTCTCAAAAACAGCGAGCATCATGATCGGAAGCGCATATTTTTTCAAAGTCCCCATCTACTTTTACTCCTTCGAAAACTGATACCCGGCCAGTTCTTCCAGCACCTGCTCCCTGCTTTTGAACAGGATGGTATGGATACCGTACCTTTTTGCGCCGTCAAGATTTGCCTGCGTATCATCCACAAATACTGTCTCCTCCGCGACCAGTCCGTAGCGCGTCAGCAGCAGTGCATAGATGGACGGATACGGTTTGACCATATGGTCATGGCAGGATAAGATGCCTTCGCTGATCACGCCGTACTCACCCGTTTTTCCGGTTCCTCCCAGGTTCTCTCCCAGAAAGTCCATCGCATCCGGGCAGTCGCGAAGTGCGACGTGAGAAAAGTTGGACAGCACCAGGACCCTGGCTCCGGTTTTGCGGATGGTCTCTATCCAATCTTTCGATTCTTTTCGATATGAGATGATGCCCTTGTGATCCTTCAGGCATTTTTGTATATCCGAAGCAAGGGAAGGGCTGTTCTCTATCATCTTTCCGATGATCCAGTCATAGGGCATCAGGCCGATATCGAACTCTTTCCAGTAAGTCGAGTCCATTGTCGCTGCCTTCAATTTTTCGGCATCCGCCGGCGAATATCCCCTTGCCGTATAGTAATCGATCGTATTGTAATCTACGAGGACTCCCCCCATATCCAGTACTACGTTTTTGATCATCCGGCCCTCACCTTCCTTTCTTCTTCCTGCGTTTCTTCAATGCCTTAACGATGAGGCAGATGCAGACCACGATCAGCGCCAGGGCAGCTGCCCCGACCCCGATGAGCCTCCACAGCTCGGGGACCATCAGATCCAGCCCGGTATAGCAGCCGTTAAAGTAATGATGCATCAAAGGCTGTATCAGTTCCCGCTGATCCTCCAGAAGATCCGTGGTCATGCCGATCTTATCGCCAAGCACCATGGTCTTTCTCGAATCGGCAGTGTAAGGTTCCCAGGCATATTCCTTCGTGCCCGGATCGCCGGTGCGGGCAAAATTCACCCACATTTCCTGCACCGTATCCGCCAGCTTTTCATTGAAAAGATCGCCCGTATAGATATCCGCCTGCGGATTGTTAAAGACATAAGCCAGCTCCACCGCATGACAGGCACCGAGCTTCTTACTTTCGCAGGGCATGGTCCAGTAGTAGTTGTAACTGTTTCCTTTGTGCCGGGCCAGCATCTCAAGAGCTGGGACGCGGAAAAGAAGCTCATTGTAGAACTCCGTCAGCTTCCATACCTTAGGGCCGCTTTGGTTTCGCAGGAAAGTTTTAACAAACTCCTTCTCCTCCGATGAGAGTCTTTTCAGGTTGTTCTCATACATGAAGGTCATCTGGATCTTATACATGAGAACATCGATAATGGCCGGAATTTCATTGCCCATTTCCCTTATCCAGTAGCGCGCCTCGTCGCGGTTGGTTCCCGAAAGGACATCAACGCCCTCCAACGCGCCGCTCTCCCAAGCGCCGTAAAGATCTTCGGGCAGGACAACGCCGTCGCGCTCGGGGAAATTGTTGTAGTCATTAAGGTCCTCGTTAAGCTCCATCAAAGTCTCTTCACTAAGCGCCGCAAGCTGCGTCATATCGATGCATCCGCTGCTTTTTAGGAGCTTTTCCGTAAGGGAGCGGCATTCCTCCCTGCTGTAAGTGAACGCAGGCGAGCCGCTTTCCATGATGATGCGCTTAAACAGGCCGTCTGTGCCCTTAATCAGCGGAAGGAGCGATACACTGCCGGCGCCGGCCGATTCCCCGAAGATGGTTACATTCTCCGGATCGCCGCCAAAAGCTCCGATATTTTTCTTCACCCACTCCAGCGCGCAGACCTGATCCAGCAGGCCCAGATTTCCGCTTGTGGAATAGTCCTCGCCGCCCGGGACATCGGAAAAATCGATAAAGCCCATGATGCCCGTCCGGTACTCCGCCGTGACCAGCACCAGATCGGGATATTTCTCCACCAGGTTATGGCCGTCATAGAGCGGATCGCTTGTACCGCCCCAGCCGTAGGAGCCGCCGTGGAAGAAGACCATGACCGTCTTTCCCTCAGCCGGGCCTTCCGGGTTTTTCCAGACATTCAGCGTAAGGCAGTCCTCACCCTGCAGGTAATAGGAGCCGACCTCCGAAAACCACTCACTCTGGATGGGACTTTTCCCGAAATAAGCCGCCTCATAAACGCCGTCCCTGTCCTTTGCCGGCACGGGATCCTTCCATCGAAGCTCCCCGACCGGCGGCTCGGCAAAAGGAATGCCCTTGTAGGAGATAACGCTGCCCTCGGGCACGCCGACATACGTCCCGTTATTGCAAACGACAGCCAGCGTCTCGTCATAGTCTCCCTCGATCTTTTGGTTGATTCCCGCCTTAGAGCGCATTTCGGCTTTAGCCGGGTCTTCATCCGATCCGCAGCCGCCAAGAAGCACACCTGAAAAAAGCAGGATCGCCATGGCGGCATATCTAAATTTCTTCATAAGAACCTTTCTGTCACGCTTCGCCATACTCATCCTGCCTTATTCATACCGGACCAGAGCTGTGCCCGGCACCCGGCCAAGAATATGATCCCTGACAAAATTCATATCCTCTTCCGGAACATAGATCCTCGGTTTATAGGTCCCGTTTATGAGGTCTATGTAATACCTGGTCACAATAACTTCCTTTGTATCTTTGAAATCAAAGCGATACCCGCTTTTCCAGCTCCCAGGCTTTATATACTTATCCGTCATCTCGTAGGTCTCGATCATGTTCCCGGGCAGCCTGTCCAGAAAGAAACAGACCAGCCAGCAGATCGCCAGGAAACCCGCAACGCACGCAACGGTGATCGCCAGGGACTTCCAGTCCCGTTTCTGAAAACTCAGTCCGCCGCCGATGATGAGCATGACAATGGAGTAGACCGCAGCCGCAATCTTCAAGCCCTTATAGCTCCTGCGCTCATACTCTTTTTCAATTGCATGACGCCAGCCGTATACGCCCGGTTCCAAAAGCGCTACCCTGTCCGGGTATTCTCCGTAGTAAGCCATTTTCCGTCACCTCTGTTCCAGACATTCAAGATATTTAGGTGGCACGGCCTTCGTAAGCCATACCCCGTTTGCCGAGAGATAAAACACAAATCCGTCCGCCGCCATCCGGGCGCAGTCCACCCGGTAGATCACAGGCTTTCCGTGCCTGCTGCCGACCTTTCTTGCCGTATCGATATCCGACGATAAGTGCACATATAGGCGGCCCTTAGGAAGCAGCCCCTGCGCTTTGATGGAAGAGACATACTTCTCCCCGGTCCCGTGATAGAGCTGCGGCGGCGGAGTCTTCTCTTCCAGGTCAACATCCACCGAAAGAGAATGCCCCTGATTAGCCCGGATGAGCGTATGGTCTTCATTGAAAGCATACCGCTGCTTTTCATCCGAGCGGACGATCTCCTCCAGGAGCTTTTCATCCAGATGATGGCCGCCGGACGCATTGATGCCGTCGATCAGCTCCTGCACATCGGCCCATCCGTGCTCGTCAAGGGTGATGCCTATGACCTCCGGCCTGTGCCGGAGGATGAGGGATATGAATTTGCTGGTGGATTTTGTGTTCATGTCGTTTTTTCTGCTGCCTTATTCTTGTATATATTCCCACCGGCGGAAACCGCAGTTCTTTGCGGATTGATAAACCGGATAGATTATTTCTGAAAGCTGATGTGTAAAGTCATTCCGATCCAGTCCCTGACAATACAGGCGGTGCTCAATCTCCGGACTGTTCAAATGTTCCCTGGCGCACTTTCTGAATTCCGTCTGAACTTTTTCATAGGTCCAGATCATGCGGTAGGAATGATACTCCACTTCCGCCAACAGCGGGAAATAGTGTTCCCAATCCGGAAGATTGTTGCTCTTACTGCTGTTGATCGCGCGGGTCGTCGGATGCAGGTTCCAGAATTCATCATGCGCCACATAGGACCACGGGACAAAATGGTCTATAGAAATATTACTTTTAGTAACTTCCGTTCCGCCGTAGATCTCATGGAACGTTTCCAGTTCGGAAAGCAGTTTCCAATATTTCTTGACCTTCTCCAGTTTGCGCTCCTGCGGCGGGTACAGTTTATCAGAAATACCGGGGACACTGGGATTTCTCCTCTGCAGGTAGATAATCATGTTGTATTGGATCCATCCCCTCAGGATCTCCTGGTTTTCCACCAGATAATCCTCCCAGTCTTCATCAAAATGGATCTTTGTCTGAAGGCCGGAAATGGCATCGAAATAGTACATCAGCCGCTTCTGCTGGTTGATGTGAAACGCCAGTTCTTTCGTCCCCCGATTCCAGGTATCTGTTCGAAAGTCCTCCAAAAACGGTGCCTGCAGACGATAAGGAACATTAAGCGTAAGGTCCCGTTTATACTTGATGACAACCGGATCTTCGCACCATTTAAGCCAGCATAAGATGTCCTGTTTTTTCACGGTAGGACGCATTCCCGTTGTCCGGTAAATATGATCGACCACCTTTTCAAGCGTATCTCTCGGGCCAAGGTTCAAATGATATTCCGTGACCATATACCAGGCATCCGCGATCATCTCATCGATCAAGTCCTCATATACAAGAGCGGTCTCCCCGGCGCAAACTTTCCCAAGGATTGCCTGAAACCAGAACAGCTTATAGCACTCTGCTTTGTTGTCAAACAATCGGGATAGAGCCGCGATATTCAGTTGATCGGAATAGGGAAGCTGCATTGTATTTCTCAACTCCAACGTATTATTTTTAATTTCATGCTCAGCCAACTAGCAACTTACTCGTTTTCTTGATGTATTTTGCCGGAATTGGCGCATCCAGTTTCCATGTTATATTCATGGGCTTTTCGCCTTCATGTTTTACATAGTTAGCCGTTCCTAGATATGTGTAAGCCTCAGCGCCGCCAGATATACGATCTTTCTTGAATTCACGTACAAATAAGAGTACACGAGTTCCCATTTCTTTATGATGTATATATCTTTGAGCTGTAGCCGATTGTTCTGAAGTTGTGCTCTGGCTTTGCCAATGAAACAGGTATTCATTAATTGAATAATCCTGATACATAGTAGTAGGAGAATAATCTTTATCTGACTTATTCAGAGTAACAAAGAACACATCTAGCTTTTGATCCGGCAACCACTTCACACCTTCACGTACAGTCGATGGTTTCATAAAGTCTAGTGCGACAAGCAATTGGTCTCTTGTATATGTACAATGAAGATCCAACGGACAGTCAAATCCGACATCGACCGGTTCATCAATAAAGTCGATCCGCTCAAATTGATATTTAAGAAGATCAATCATTTCTCCGAGCATTACCGGACTGTCTGAAAGCGCATACAAATTATCAAGCATTTCATCGCCATTCCAGACTTCAATTGTCTTTCCCCATACCGTGACATAGAACATCTGCAACATGCGTCGTTCTATTGGTGAAAACTCATTAAAGTCTATATTGTCGAGCCTGGGAAGAATAACCAGCAAAAACTGTATAAGGCGCTGTGAATCCAATACAGCCAGTCTGGCTAAAGCTTTCGTTAGTGTCTCCTCAAGATCTTCCTTAAAATCATCCTTAACATCCGCCCTCACACAAAGCCTCGAAAAACTGGAGAATTTATAAAGATTGCGCGGATCCAAATGATTGTATTCAAGAAATGCAGCCAATGACAGAGGTTGTCCAGAATCCTCCTCAAATGAGGCAATCCTCATGACGAGTCCCGCACTATTACCATAAGCAGCCCGGATATTATCTAGAATGTATTTTTCAGCTTTCTTTTCCAATTGGATATAGCATCCTTTCGGCGTTGAAACAAAACCATCCTTAATCTCTCGTGATACACCTCTTGTTGTATTTGAAAGCAATGCTGCAAACTTATCTTCAAAATGATACTTCTTATTTGCCTGACCGATAAAATCAAGTACAGTCAAACACTCTTTTCCTTCTGCAAGTCGTAAACCTCTCCCAAGTTGCTGAAGAAAAATAGTCAGCGATTCTGTTGGCCTTAGAAACAACACAGTATTCACTTCTGGTATATCTACACCTTCGTTATAAATATCTACAACAAAGATGAAGCGCACCTTGCCAGACACCAATTCATTTTTCGCATTTTTACGTTCTTCTTCGGCCGATTTCCCGGTCAAATACATCGACGGAATACCCTTCTCATTAAAGAAATGGGACATAAATTCTGCATGCTGTATGCTTACACAGAATCCTAGACCCTTTACTGTATCCATATCCGTCACATACTTTAAAAGCGAAGAAACTATCATCCCCGCCCTATTCTCAGCGACTTTCCCGCTTAATGAATAAACCTTTGTCAATTCACCTTTGTCATATCCGCCTGCTGACCATCTAAGCTGATCAAGGTCGATCGTGTCCGTGACTCCAAAGTATTGAAAAGGACAAAGCAGCTTTCGATCAATCGCTTCAGGCAGACGAATCTCAGCTGCAATGCGATTGTCAAAATAAGGAAGTATGCTTTTCCCATCCATTCGTTCCGGTGTCGCGGTAAGGCCAAGAAGAATCTTAGGCTGATAGTATCCCAGCAGTTCCTGATAAGTCGGAGCTGCGGCATGATGAAATTCATCAACTACAATATAATCATAAAAGTCAGCTTGGGTTGATCGCCTAAAGTCCCTAGAATTAAAAGTCTGAATGGAAATAAAAAGTGCTTCTAAACTGTCCGGCAAGTTTCCGCCAACAAAGAGATCACCAAAATTGGCATCTTTCAATACAGCCCGAAAAGTGTACAGGCTTTGTCGAAGAATCTCTTCTCGGTGAGCAACAAACAAAAGTCGACAATGCCCTCCCGCCTGCTCTTTCCGGAAACGTTTGTAATCAAATGCAGAGATCACTGTCTTACCAGTGCCAGTAGCGGCCACTACCAGGTTTCGCATATGTTTGCGTACCTTTCGTTCCGCCTCCAGTTTATCAAGGATCTCCTTTTGATATGAATATGGCTGAATGTCCAGCGTATAGAGTTCCGGTTTGTTGGTATCAAAATATTTTTCCGCTTTTAAGGCTCTGACAAGGTCATATTGTTTTTCTTCCGTATAGTCTTCAAATTCACTGGAATTCCAGTAACTCTCAAAAGTAGCAGCTATTTTATCAATTGTCTCTGGAAGATCTGCTCGTGTCACTTTGACATTCCATTCCAGTCCGCTGGAAATAGCCGCGTTTGAGAGGTTAGAGGATCCAACATAAGCCGTGGTAAAGCCGGTATCTCTATAAAAAACATATGTTTTCGCGTGCAAACGAGTACGTTTGGTGTCATAACTAACCTTTATTTTGGTGCCAGGGAGTTTCCGTAGTTCCTCAACTGCTTTTACATCAGTAGCCCCCATATACGACGTTGTAATGACTCTTAGTTTTCCTCCATTTCTCGCAAATTCGGAAAGTTCGTTCATGATGAGCCGTAGCCCACTCCATTTTATGAAAGACACCAGCATATCAATACGATTACATGAAACGATTTCCTTCTTTAATTCCAAATACATCTGGGGCTCATGAACGGCTCCAGTAAATAGGCTGGTTAAAGCAAGGGATGTCTCTGGGCGAACTATTGAGGCCTTTTCATTAACAGCTTGAATATTATTTTTCCGATCTAGTAAAGCCAGTAGCTGCTCTGCGCTTTCAGCTATAGATGCAGAGTCATCCCCATTAGGTTTTCCTTGCATCAATGCCCGTATCATGTGATTAGCCAATTCAATCTGATCTTTTATGTCAGCTCCGTTATCCTGTAATTGTTGAAAGCGCTGTTCTGCTACTTGAGCAACATATTTTGATAACACCTTTGCTGCTTCAGCGGAATCAATTGGAGCAGTCTGGCGCAGCTTATCAGACTGGGAGAGTTCTTCTTCCAATCCTTTACTGATTACCTGTTCGTAGAGTCCGTTTTGAAGCATAATGGTAATTCTCCTAAAGTAAATTTCCCTTGATATAGAAGCAAAGTGGATGAGCACTCCCTAGAGATAAAATATCCGAGGCGAATTGGGTTCTATTCATTTCTAGGAAAGTCACATGGGCTAAGACTTCATTTCGAGCATTATATCGTACACCGTTTTCTAATTATTTAGTATATCATTCCGATTCTCTAATCTCAAATTATACCTGATTTTAGAGTAGTAATAAAAAAGCAAACTCAATCCCTCAAAACCATGAGAATGACTTCTGTGACTGTGAAATCGTATATAGCTTTACATACAACGGCATAAACGACACTCAGTCCCGTAACTTCTCTGCCTGGTACCCACCAGCCTGTCAAGGCCATTGTGTGCTGCTGAAGCGAAAACCCTTGACAGACTTCGTATTTGACATAGAGGGTTAGACACCACCTCTAATTATTTATCAGCTTTTTAATATCAGCATCTTTTATACACATATAGGATTTTCTGTATGGAGAATTATGTCATTGAATGGTAAAATGTACAATAAATAACCAAAAACTACTCAATAAGAATTAAGAAGGTATTTAGTTATGAAAGGAAAAGCAAAGCAATGCACCCTGCCTATCTTCTTGTGCTTACTGGTCGTTGTAATGATTGGTACAGCGCAGATGACATTTGCGAAAACAAGCGGCGATTGGGAATATAACATCTATAAAGAATATGGTGAAACAGTAGCTCGGCTAAACGGCTATAACGGATCAGCCACATCAATTAATGTCCCGAAAATTATAGACGGCTATAAAGTAAGTTCATTAGAAAATACTTTTTCCGGGAATAAAACAATCACATCTGTGACTATTCCGAATAGCGTAACAGAATTATGGCAGCCTTTTGAAAAGTGCTCTAAATTAAAGAAAGTAAAACTCACGGCATCTATAAAGTCATATACTTTTGCATTTATTGGCAGCGGAATTGAAGAAATTACGCTTCCTAAAGGCAAATATGATTTGTATGGAGCATTTAAAAATTGTACCTCATTAAAGAAAGTTGTTATTCAGGGAACGGTCACGAATCTTTTTGAAACCTTCAACGGTTGTAAAAACCTGACAGTGGTATCCATAGCTGGTGCTGTAAAAGATACGGATGCTCAAGCAGCCTTTTACAAATGTGAACGTCTCCAGTCTATAACCATCCCAAAAGGACTGGATGCGTCATACCATACCTTTGGAAAGTGTACGAATCTGAAATTTTTATATTTGCCAAAGGATATATCTATTTCAGCCGCCTTTTCTTATTGTTTTAAATTGAAGGACATCTATTTCGCCGGATCGAAAAGTGAATGGACTGTTCTGATGAAGATGTATGAAAAAGAAGCCGGAGACAAACTGAGCCAGGCAATAATTCATTACAATGCTAAATCCCTCCCCAGAACAGGTCTTGTCAAGGAAGATGGCAAATGGATTTATGTGGTTAATGATAAGCTTTCTCCAAAGACAGGCCTTGTCAAACGAGCTGATGGAAAAGGCAGTTGGTATTATGTAGAAAAAGGGGTTTACAAAGAAAAAACAGGCCTTGCCAAACGCATTGATGGTAAGGGGGGCTGGTATTACGTCGAGAAGGGTGTTTACAAAGAAAAATCCGGCCTCGCCAAACGCATTGACGGTAAAGGCAGCTGGTATTACGTCGAAAAAGGTGTACATAAGACAAAGACTGGTATCACTAAGCGCGTTGATGGCAAGAGTGGATGGTACTATGTTGAAAAAGGTGTTTATAAACTTGAAAGTATAGGCCTCGCAAAGCGCGTTGACGGCAAAGGTGGTTGGTTCTATGTCGAGGATGGAAAGCATAAGCCAATGACTGGTCTTACAACGCGCATTGACGGTAAAGGTGGCTGGTTCTATGTTGAGAAGGGTGTTTATAAAACCAATAGGACTGGCCTCGCTAAACGTATTAATGGCATAGATGGCTGGTATTATGTAAGAAATGGTAAATATGATGCTACGAAGACCGGTATGGTCAAGCGAATAGATGGCATTGGCGGCTTATTCTATGTAAAGAACGGTATTTTACAGGACAAGCCTGCAGGAAATAATTCAGGTGGTTCATCTGTAGCTCCTTCCGGTGGTGGGAATTATATATTGAATACCAATTCTATGAAATTTCATAGACCGGGATGCAGAGCAGCCGCTAGGATAAGCAGTAAAAACAGAGCAACTTCCACGGATAGTCGTTCTACACTGATCAGCGAAGGATATTCTCCCTGTGGTATTTGTAATCCATAATAATTCGCGGGTTCAGGGGCAAGGCTGAATAGCTTTGCCCCTTTCTATTAGTCTGAATTCGCCCATGATATGGTAAATTATATATAGAAAAATCAATTCCTCTATCACTACTCCCGCTTCCGCCCCACCCGCAGCATCTTTACAGGAGGAAAGCCCATGTTTAAAGGTATATCCGCCATGAAAAAGCACATAACCGCATTCCTTTTCCTTATCCTTCCTCTTTGTCTTTCCGTGCAGACGGGGGCAGTAACCATACCTGTACCGGGCGGGCTCCCGCAAAAGGCCGCTCTCATTCCGATGGAAGTTATTCGGAACACAAAGGATCTTCTGGTTTCCCAGACAGGAAACGGCAAAGCAACGTACTATTTGTCTGCCGATGATGCCGGCAGTGTGTATTTTTACGATCCGGTCAGAAATATTTATGTTTATAACGGCCACAGGCAGGAAGTGATTTTGGAAGATTTCTCTGCCTATGGGTGGTCTTTTTCAAAGAATCTGAGTGATACTCTGCACGGAAGTACTCCGGGAGCTTCGGGGCAGACTGGTTATGAACAAACTGTTCTGATGAATAATCTTGCACAGACCTACGATTTCTATGAGGAGGTGCTTGGTCTGGACGGATTCAACGGATGCGGCGGAGTCTTTTACGCGGTTGCAGACATTTTTTACAGTGATAAGGATTTCCATAGGGAACTGGGCGGCGGCATAAAGGAATGGCTCGTGAAAGTCGTTGACCGTACAGTGTCGGATTTTGATCAGGGTATTTCTTATATGGCTGTACCCGAAACGGCTCTGACAGTTTTCTATGCCGGAACAAACAAGTTTTACAAAAGTGATCTGGAATCCTGGGAAAGCAGAGCTTTTGTCGCCCATGAATATACACACGCCGTTTTCAATGCCGCGCTGTATGCCGGAATGTACGGAGCAAGCAGCAGAGCAGATGACAATGCAAAGCCGTCGGCTCTCCTGAAGGCTGTCAACGAATCTTATGCAGATATCTTTTCACAGCTGATAAATGCTTATTATGATAAGAAGGATCCTTCATGGATCTTTGCGGATGATGTCGGTGTTGACCGGAACATGAAAGAAAAGACAGATGATTTCCTTTATCATGTCAATGATTTTCATGATTCGGAAGAGCATGCTGCTTCCACGATCCTTTCCCATGCCATGTACCTTACGTGGAATGCATGGCGTGCTCAGTCATTATCGATCGATGAGTGCGTGCGTGATATGGCGTATCTGCTTTACCGGACAGCGGGTGAAATACCGGCAGACTGCTCATTTGACACTCTGGGGCGCCTTCTTGGCAGCACGGCATGGAACATGAAAGCACAGGGAATGCTGACCCCGGATCAGATAACAGGCCTTAAAGAGGGCCTCGAAGCGGTCGGAATTCCCTATTATGACGTGGCAAGCAACAGCATAAATCTCCATTCTGATTACGAGATATGGAAAAGATGCCTTGCGGAGACAGCGGTTTCCGTTATGGAGATCGGGCAGCAGGAAAACACTTCCTGGGAGCTGACTCCGCAGAGCCGGGAACTTGCGATGGCGCGGATAGCTTCCTTCTATGGCCGTGACCAGGCGGACTTTTATGACAAGCGCAATGAAGAAACCGGAGAAGGCTTTGAGTATTGGGAGAAAACAAACAACGAGCTTCACATGAACCCGATGACCCTTTTTATGTATGAATCCTGGTTTTTCGGAAATGACACCCCCATAAATGATCTGGTACTTGATGATCCGGATAGCCTTCACTATTTCCGGGTCGTATCGGGCAAAGAAAACAGCGAAGCGGAAGTTCTGCTCCCGCTTAACTCCGTCAGTACGGCCAGGTCCGCCGGATGGACCTGTAATGTGAACGCTATCCAGCGAAACAGAGACAGCATCACGCTTCAGGGTGTCATCAAAAACAAGGATACCGAAAAAGAGTTTTACGCGAACTTTGAGCGAACACCTTCGCATCTGGATGGGGCATTTTTCTACGGATTTCACCTGAAGTGGCTGCAGGTATTTGATCAGACACTGGATGAAAAAGATGTGTTTGAAATCGAAAGAATAGAACTTCCCGCAAAGAAAGCAGTTCCGGAAGATGACCTGTTGGCCTATGTGACAGATACACTGCTTCCGCTGCGCGGGCAGCTGGGACCCGACTCTTTATTCTCAAATGCGGAAGCGATGTATCCGATTACCGAATGGACAGCGAAGGATCTGGATGGGATCCTCGGCTGGTCCGTTGCTGATTTTGATGCGGACGGAACAAAAGAGCTTCTTGTAACAGACCTGCATGAAGGCCAGACACTGGAACTTATGATCTGCGAGCCTGGTGAAAATGCCGGATCGGATGCGGTCCTGTCGGTTTCCATGAAGCTGCAGGTACCCATGTCCTATCTGACCATGTGGAACCTGCAGACAAATTGTTTTTATTACAGCCAGGGAAAAGGCAGGCCATTCATTGCCATTGACACCCACTATACCATTATGGAAAGTGTTTCCACGCTGCTGCTCTATCAATATAACGGGACAGAATTTGAGTTCTGTCACGGCTTCGGATATCACGAACAGGGCGAAGGAGATGTTTATCTATACGATGTTCAGACAGAACCGGCATCTCCCTTTGCGCTGAACTGCGCTTCCTATCTGTTTGAAGAAGATGCCGGCTGGGAACTGAAAAACCGGTACATGGCAGAAGATCACGATTGGACGCTCCTCTCCAAAGAGGACGAGAAGCGCGATTTCTATGCCCCTTACGAGCAGGCAGTCCGTGACTATGGGCTGACGGTGAATGATACGCGCCTGTGGGCTTTGCAGGAAGAATGGGACGGCACCGGCGATTACAGCGAATACCATAACAGATACTCGAAAATATGGACAGCGGATGTTTACACGCCGTCAGACGCGGCCTCCGGCGAAGCGCTGACGTTTGTGGGCGGACTTAATCTGTTCTATGTAATGAACGGACAGAGCTATCTGCGGTTTGTGTCATAGAGCATTACGACATGATTAGGCATTTAATCAAACACCAGCTTCGTTCCCCCGGAGCCTTTCTTCATCACCACGTCCTTTTCAACAAACAGTACATACCCCTCTTCCAGCATGATCGTCTCGGAAGAAGCCGTGTTTTTTACGAGCACCTCACAGTGCTTATCGTATCCCAGGTGCCATGAACCATCCTCTGCAAAAGATGCTTCGGAATTATAGATCTTCACTTCACCGCCATACACGGTTCCCGGATACACCGTAAAGGTTCCGGGCGGAATATCCTTGTCCTCTCCTTCCCCGACCATATAGGCTCCGGCCTGGACATAGGTTCCCTCCGGGACTTCATAAGTATAGTAATCTGACAGTGAAAACTCACTTGCGCTGAACATGAGAGCCCCTTCCACATAAAGGTAATTTCCGTTCTCCAGCGTCATACTTTTCGGCTCTTCTCCCAATGTAAAGTAATCGTCCGAAATGTATTCTCCATAGTATCCGGACGGCCTCGCGTCAAACTGGGCTTTATCTACATACACATGCATGCGTACGCCGTATCCGTCTTCATCCGGCGCAACCATAGCCACATAGTAGCGGCCGGGGTTTATATCCTGCCCCACCGTATAATATCCTTCAGTCACCGTAAGCGGCTCCGCTTCCGGTCTTGAATGATACTCCGCATCCACTTTCTGCTTAAGCTCTGACAAAGCAGAAAAATCCATCGCAGACAGGTCGGTCTCTGCTGCCGATACCGGGCTGCAAAGGGCAAGGCATCCGGCTAAAAGTAACAAGATCGTTTTTCTCATCTGAATAATCTCCTTTCGCTTTTCTTAATCAGCACTGCTTTTCAGCACATAAAAGTATGTTCATCGTACTCTCCCTGCCGCAGTTTTCCCAGCAACCTACGGTAGCATTTTCCCGATTGAGCAAATAATCTTTTTTGCAGTATTTGGCGGTCTCGGCCGGGATTGGCCCTGAAGATAAAACAATAAAATGGAAAAAGGTGACTCGCAGCTGTACAGCGGGTCACCTTTTTTTCCGGGAATCCCGGCCGTCTTCCAGTTCACTTTTCTCATCGAAGAGCAGCCAGTCCAGGCTCTTTTCCAATCGGATGGAAAGCAGAAGAAGCTTTTTTATCTTCGGATAAGCGGTCCCAGTCTCCCATTTAGTAATGCTCTGACGGCTGACGCCTAAATCTTCCGCCAGCTGTTCCTGTGAGTATCCTTTCTCTTTTCGTGACATCCTCAGTCTGTCCGCGAAACTCATGGTCATCTCCTTTCAGACATAGAAAACCCGCCCCTGCAAAGGGCGGGATTATTTCGTTTCATATATAGGAAATGTAAATTTCGCGAGGGTTGACCCGGTGATTTTTGCTTTTCCTCACCCGCTCAGTCCAAAAGTCCGTATTCCCTGTATCGGTCCGGCATCATTTTCTCAAAAGCATCCAGCCGGTCCATCTGTTTTCCTCCATTAATGATCGGATTTCAGTCCGTGCCCGCACATGGTGATCAGGCAGTCCGATGTTCTGCCGTATTTTTCGCAGCAGCTGAGATAGGCCGCATAATTGGCCGCTGTTGTGTGTTCGATATAAATGCCTTTTTCAGCAAGGATTTTACGTGCCTCGAGTATTTTGTCTTCCGGTGTGTGGATGAATCTGACGCCGTATTTATAGGCGTATCGCAGTATCTCCTCCCCTCTCATCGGCCGGCTTGCCTATGGCGATGCCCTCCGCGATCGTCAGCTGCGGTGTGATGTCAGCGGGTTGATCAAGGCCCACCTCTGCAGCCCTGAGAATCTGATCCCTGCTTTTGCACTGTATGCAGCTACAGAATGACCGGCGTCATTCCTTCACCGAGGCTGATGTCCCTCCATGCATCGCTTTCCAGCGCCATAAATCTCCTGTAGCAAAACAAGCTCCATTCGCTTTTATCGATCAGGCTTTCATCATATTTCGGAGGCTGCCAGTCAAGCTCCCATAAGCCGCCGCACTCACAAGCCGGCTTTCTGGAATTGGTGTCTTCATGTCTTCCGCATTTGCTGCATATGTAATGCATCACAATCCTCCTGTCTGCTCTTTAATTGCACTTTACAGTACCATCATCAGCGTTCCTGTACCGATCAGAATGCAGCCGATAATCGATTTTGTTGTAAACTGTTCATGCAGGAACACAAAGGCGAGCACCAACGTTATTACCACGCTGAGCTTATCGATCGGCACAACTTTAGATGCTTCTCCTATCTGTAATGCTTTGTAATAGCATAGCCAAGAAGCACCGGTCGCAAGTCCGGAAAGTATCAGAAATACCCAGCTCTTCTGGCTGATCGACTTTATGCCGCCCTGCGTATTTGTCAGGAAAACCATTCCCCAAGCCATCGCAACTACCACCATAGTCCGAATGGCCGTAGCTAGATTAGTGTTTACTCCTTCAATTCCTATTTTCGCCAAAATCGATGTCAGTGCAGCGAATACCGCTGAACCTAAAGCAAACCAAAACCACATATTTACGCCTCTTTTCAAAACCACGGAGCAAACCATTTTCAAAACCCACAGGAGATCACTCCCACGGGCTTTCGCTTAAGTATATTTTATCATGGCAATTGGAAACTGAAAACAAATAACATACCTATCAAATCATTTCCTGGCTATTACGATCGGCTGATAGAATCCCGTCTCTTCCGGGAATTTCCAATCCACCTCACTGCAGCCGCCCGAAAAGAGCAGGTTTGTCATTTCTTCGCGGCGGGTCGCCCGGTATTCACATTCAAATTTGCTGATCTGCAGTTTATCCTCATCCTCGATGATGTACTGAATAAGCCTGTAATTATCTCCTTCCCATACCCAGGTTTGGAAGGAAACGCGCTGCCCATTATCTGTTTTGTGGATATAAGGCGGAGAATATGAGGGTTTCTCTGCCAAAAGGCTGTCATAGTCCCGGATGCTGGCCACAAAGATTCCACCCGGTCTGATCTGACCGGTGATGCTCGTGACAGCTGCTTTAAGGGCATCCTGCGAAAGCATGTGAGGCAGAGCGTTGTCCATTGCGATCACAACATCAAATGGTTCTGAGAAACTCTCGGATAAAGAGCAGAAATCAGCATGCTTAAAGCGTATTTTCACACCGTTTTTCCAGGCACGCCCTGCCGCTTCGGCAAGCTCTCCGTCACTGATATCCGACGCTGTCACATCATAACCAAGCGCAGCCAGACCGATTGCCTGTGTCCCTATTCCACAGGCGCAGTCAAGAATCCGGGATGTTCTGTCAAACCCGCAGTCTGAAAAGATTTTATCCAGGATCATTGCCTGTTCATGTGTCGAGGCCTGCCAGTCAAAAAACAGCTTGTCATACTGCGCTGCCATGTTGTCATAGAAGGTTTGTGTTATGTTCATTTTCTCACCTGTCCGATCTCAGCAAAGCATACCAGCACGCATCGCAGATTCCCTGATTATTCCTGTCAGCGCTGCGCATGGTCCCCTCATACTGCATTCCGCATTTTTTCATGACCATGCCAGAATGCGGGTTCCTCGGATCGTGCCTGCTTTCAATACGATTGGCTCCGACCTGGTCAAAAAAGAAATCCATCACCGCTTTTAAGGCTTCTGACATGATTCCCTGATGCCACCAGCGCCTGCCTATGCAGTATCCGATGTGCACCATATCTGTTTCTTCGTTCATGCCTACTGCCGAGATACTGCCGATCGGGCCGCTGGTATCGGCTTTGACAACGATTGCCCACTGGTAGTAATCGTTTTTATCATAAGCGGGGATCCACTCACTTAATACGACTTTGCTTACTTCCACATCGGAATGGGCGGGCCATGTTAAAAACCTGGTGACCTCGGGGTCTGATGCCCAGTTTTCGTACATAGCCTGTGCATCATCAATTGTAAATTGCCGCAGCAGCAGTCTTTCTGTTTCAATTGTCTGTGTACCGCAGTGCTTCATGGTTTCCTCCGGTAAATTGTTACCCTTTTGATCTACTTAATATAACTTCCCCTGACCATGTCCTCTGTGATCAGGACTGATTCCTGATGAAACAGGCTGCAGAGCTCTTCTGCTATTTCCCGGATGGTATCTTTTTCTATATCGATCAGGGTCAGCACCAGTGTTTTCTCTTCAACATATTCTCCGTTCTCATGAAAATAGCCGCCTTCCTCTATCCCGACTGAAAACGGAACGTGATATGTAAAGCAGATCTTTTTCAGCTGTTCCAGGTATTGCTCCGTCTCCAGCTTCTGCTTTTTTGTCTCGGCATCATTGAGACCTACATATAAACGGGTCTCTGTCATCTGTATCATTTTATTGTTATCGGCTGCATCCTCCAGAGTGTGCAGTATCAATTTGCCTATCTTCTGCTGTCGAAATAATTGTTCTCTTAACAGCATATAATCACCCAAACGACCCATGTGCATCCTCCGATCCGTCATCCTGAAAACTGCCTGAAATCTGTTTTTGTTTATCATATCACAGCACTATATTACCGTTACAGGATAATTTTGGACTGTTTTCTATTGACACCGCTTTGCAGCTCATGTTAGTTTTTCAGCAAAATCACCCGATGATCAGTTTAGGAAAACCGCAAAGGAGGCCGGGGATGAGACTCTTCATCGAAGAAAACTGGGGACCATGGGAGAACAAGGATTTCTACACCCTTCGTCTGATTCAGCCGTTTCTCAATAAAGTAAAAGACAAATGGCTGCTTACCTACCTGGCTGTCTACGGAAAAAACGTCGTGCAAAGGTACGCTATGCGGGTACTCGGGCTTACGCAGATACCCTCTCTTCCTGTAAATCCCGACGATTCGGATGACGATCAGTATGCACCATACCTGGTGCTCCAAGAACAGGTCATGCGGGAAAGTGATTACCGGATCCTCAAAAATGCGGCTTTTTACGCTCCCTGGCCCATGAACCTGTTTGCTTTCTGCCGCCTGACCGGATACAGCCGGTTTCCCGAAGATAACGGTGCACATCTCTACCGCACCTACAGCTGCGGCCTGAAGCGTTACGTAATACGTGAGGATATTGAAGATCTTTGCAGGGAAATGATCGAAAAGAAAGGACCGTTTCAGCGCGATGCCGCAAAATGGCTTCAGCAGCTTCCTGACATCACGGATGAGCAGCTGGCCGAAATGGCTTCGGAGAAAACCGAAAGAAGCTGGGATACCGATCCCGAGGAGATCTTTCATTCAAGGATGCAGCCGCTGGATGGTTATTCTGTAGAAGAGGATCTGAAGCGTAAGATCTGCTCCATCTTTGATGCCTACATAATGTGGAAATTTACAAAGCGCTTTTTTACAGGCTCCGGGGTCGTTCGAAGGGAGGCAATGAATGATTCTCTGAGCAATAATCTATACGACCGGTTCCGTTTTAAACAGGAACCGGCCGGGAATGTTCTGACCGCTATCGCCGAAACGCTTTCCGCCGCAGGCAGGTCCGATCCGGAACTGACGCCGGAGTTCATAAAGGAGACTGCCTGGAATGTTTCCGAGCACAGCGCTCAGCACAGCTATTTTCTGTACATGGCTCACTGGTACGGCTTTGAAACCGAAGGAGACGATGACCTGGCTCTGAAGATGCTTTTCGACGCAGCCGAAAGAGGTCATCTGAAATCCTATGACAATATCGTACGGATCTACTCCGAAGGGAAGTATGTTCACAAAAACTTCCGTCTTGCACTGACCTGGCAGGAGAAAAAAGCAGCTCATTACCGCCGGATCTTTGAGGAGGAAGGCAGCAGCAAAATCAAATACAAGGAGTCTCTCAGGGAGCTTGGCGATCTGCTTAAGGGAGAAGGGCGCGCAAAAAAGGCCAAGCAGTATTACCGCCTGGCCGATGAGCTGGAGGATCAGTAAAGCTGATCCTCCGGTTTTTTATATCTTCTGGTTATTCCTCCGGACAATTCTGTCTATACTTACGGCCACGATCAGCACGATGCCTTTTACGACCTGCTGCCAGAAATCAGAGATGCTCATCAAGATCATGCCGTTTGAAAGTGTGCTCATTAAAAGGACACCGACGACCACTCCCAGGATGCTTCCTTCGCCGCCGTTTATGCTTATTCCGCCCAGGACAACGCCGGTAATGACATCCATTTCATAACCTTCACCGGAGCTTGGCTGCCCGGAATTGACCCTGGCCATCAGGATCAGGCCGGCCAGCGCATACAAAATGCCGGCCAGTCCGTAGACCTTGAAAATGGTCTTTTTCACATCTACACCGGAAAGGCGGGAGGCCTCCACATTGCCGCCGATACCGTACACCTCGCGTCCGAAAGTCGTCTTGTTTAAGATAAACCATCCAATCGCAAAGCAGACTGCCATGATGATAACCGGGACCGGAATGACGCCGACATAACCCTGGCCGATAATTTTATATTTTTCGGGTATCCCGTAAACGGCAAAGCCGCCGCACAGAAGATAGGCAACGCCGCGAAGGGATGTCATGGTTCCGAGCGTCATGATGATCGGTGCGATCTGAAGCTGATTGATAAAGAAGGCATTAAAAAGTCCCGTAAGGCATCCCAGCGCCAGCACCGCGAGCATCACCAGCGGGATGGGAACACCGGAGGAAAGCATCAATGCACCGGCAACGCATCCGACACCGATCACGGAACCGACCGACAGATCCATGCCGGCAGTGAGGATAACAAACGTCATTCCCACGGAGCACACGCCGACGATCGATGCCTGGCGAAGGATCGTAAAGATATTCGACATCTTCATGAATGCCGGATTTGCGACTGAAAACAGTATGATCAGGAGAAACCAAGCAATCAGCACACCCAGACGGGATAAATCTATTTTTTTCTTCATGATACTGCCTCCATGTCTGATTTAATGCCCGAAGCGAGCGTTAAGATACGCTCCTGGGAAAACTCTTCCTTCTCAAGGGAGCCCATCACTTCCCCCTCGTGCATTACTACGATCCTGTCTGCCATTCCGAGAAGTTCCGGCATATCCGAACTGATGATGATAATGACTTTCCCCTGCGACACCAGGTCGATCAGGAGTTTGTAGATCTCTGTCTTCGCTCCTACGTCAATGCCTCGGGTAGGTTCGTCAAATATCAGGATGTCGCTGTCTTTGAACAGCCATTTCGCAAGGACCACCTTCTGCTGATTGCCGCCGCTGAGCTGTCCCGCCAGCTCTTCCGCCCCGGGGGTCTTGATCTTAAGCAGGTCAATATATTTCACGGCAGCATTGTTGTCTTTCGCCATGCTGATTCCCAACGAACCTGTGATCGCCTTTAAGTTAGCGAAAGACACATTGTAGCGAATGGGCATTTTTAAAAGCAGGCCCTGTGCCTTGCGGTCTTCCGGTATCAGGCCGATCCCGCAGCGGATCGCATCCTTCGGAGAACGGATCTTTACCTGGCGGCCGTTGATATAAAAGTCGCCGCTCTGGCGTTTGTCCGCGCCAAACAGTGCCCGCACCGTTTCGGTCCGTCCTGCTCCGACCAGCCCCGCCAGTCCCAGAATCTCTCCTCTGTAAGCCTCAAGACTGACATTCTTAAGCAGCGAAGTTGTCAGGTTCCTGATCTCCAGGACCTTCTCACCTTTCTGATAATCCTTGGGCGGATAGCTCTGTCCCAGTTCCCGGTTTACCATCGCTCTGATCAGTTCCGGGACATTTGTCTCTTCTACGCGCATCGTCTTGATATACTTCCCGTCGCGGAAAACGGATACGCGTTCACACACACTGAAGATCTCCTCCAGGCGGTGGGAGATATAGATGATCGTGACTTTCTTTTCTTTCAGCTTTTTGATGATCTCAAACAGATGATGCACTTCGTTCTCGGTCAGAGGCGCCGACGGCTCATCCATGATCAGTAGCCTGACATCACGCGAGACCGCCTTTGCGATCTCCACCAGCTGCTGATAACCCACGGAAAGGCTCCTTACCGGAGATCTCGGGTCAAGCTGCAGTCCCAGATCCTTCAGCACCTTGTCCGCCTCGCTGATCATGGTTTTTTTATCCACCAGCCCGTTCTTTTTCGGGTACCGGCCGTAAAAAATATTCTCCGCCACGGACAGCGTCGGGATCAGGTTAAACTCCTGATAGATCGCACCGATACCAAGGCCGATCGCTTTTTCCGGATCGTTGTTTTCGATCGTCTTCCCGTTAAAAATGACCTGCCCTTCCGTTGCGCGGATCGCGCCGGTTATGATCTTGATAAATGTCGATTTCCCCGCGCCGTTCTCACCCGCGATCGCATGTACTTCTCCCTCTTCGAAGCCGAGGGTGACATCATCGAGGGCTTTGACGCCGGGATAGATCTTCGTGATGTGCTCCATTCTGAGGATTTCGTTCTGCATAGTACCTCACCCGGGACCAGAAAAAAGCAGGCGGCCGGAACCGTCCGGCCGGACCGGCTGATCCTGGCTGCCTGCTTTCGTGTTTAATGGTTATCTTTATTATATCTTATTCTGTTGCTGCTTCTTCTTCCCCGCCGACATAATCGCCGATATTTTCAAGCGTGACCGGGATGAAATCAACATATTCGGGTTCTTCCATATCTGCGTCTGCTCCGGCCTCAACGGTCTTGAGAACGATCTTGCAGAATTTCTCGCCCTGATCGTAGGCGCCGATATCAACCGTACCTTTGATGATCGTTCCGGCCGCAATGTTTTTCAGGTTCTCAGCATCGGCGTCGCAGCCGGTGATGCAGCAATCCTCGTCGCTCTTGCCTGCAGCCTTCATGGCTTCGTAAGCGCCAAGTGCGACAGTATCATTCGTGCAGACAACAACATTCAGCTCCGGATCTTTCTGGATAACGCTCTCAACAGCTGTCTGGCCTGCCTCGGTAGTATTACCGGACTGCTCAGCATCCGCAACGGTAACGCCGGGAGCGATGTCGTTGACAGCATCCATCATGCCTTTGCCTCTCTGCTCGAGCTGCTCATTGCCGTGAACATAGATAAACATTACATGTGCATCCGCCGGATCTTCAAAATGCTCGTTGATCCAGTTGGCTGCGATGGTTCCATTTTCGTAACCATACTGATAGTTGTCAAGGGTCAGCCAGTTGTTTGATCCGTCGATCCATTCAGACCAGCTGATGACCGGAATGCCCGCTTCCCTTGCGTTCTTGACTACATCCACCATAGCCTCGGGAGCGTCCGGGCAGATAACGATGCAGTCAACACTGTTGGAGATCAGATTTTCAACGCCGTTGATCTGTGTCTCAACATCGGATTTGCCGTCAACGACCTGGCACTCGATGCCGTACTCTTCCTGATGGTCTTCAATACCCTGGATAACATTAAGGAAATAGTTAATCGTCTGGTTCTGAACAACAAAACCGACCTTTAAGGGTTCCGCGTTTTCTGCAAAAGCAGGCATAACTGTCAACGAAGCCACTGTTGCTGCCATTGCAAGACCTGTGAGTAATTTTTTCATGTTCTGCCTCCTTATGAAATGGGTGTTGATGCAGCTGCATCTGTTTATAAATAATTTTTATTGGGTTCCTCTTTAGTGCTGCGCCAAAAGGCAGTTTTTAGTAATCCTTACGTCCCGGTCCCAGGAATTTTTTAAGCATGCGCTCGATCGCTTCGTCCCACATATCCCACTCATGATAACCGGGCCATTCTTCATAATCGACTTCGATCCCGTTCTCGGCACATAATTGCCTTGCCCTGCAGGTATGTCCGTACAGGAAATCATCCGTTCCGCACATCATATAGATCTTCGGAAGATCTTTCCTGCCGGCCGCGGCTTTGATGAAATGCTCGTAGGAAGCATTCTCCGGAATTTCCGACTTCTCGCCGAACACGGCTCTGTAATCCGACTCCAGTCCTTCCAGAACAGCATCTCCGTTCGGATCGACCGCCATCCTGTAAAGATCGGCCAGATCGTAGCATCCTGAGAATGCGCCGCAGTAGCCGAACCTCTCTGGCGCCTCCAATGCACATCTGAGAGCGCCGTAACCGCCCATGGACAGTCCCGCGATCAGAAGATCCTCTTTCCTGGTTGAAAGATGGAACATTTTTTCTGCAAGCTCGGGCACTTCCTGAGTGATATAGGTAAAAGCCTTAATCCCGTTTACCATGTCATGATAATAGCTTCGCTGTACCTCGGGAATAACGACTGCCAGATTGTAGCGCTCCGCATACCGCTCAATTGCCGTTCTTCTGACCCATGTTGCCGCACTGTCCGACAGTCCATGCAGGAGGATGAGTGTCTTAGGCGGTGTATCCCAGATATATCTTCTTCCGTCCTGAGGAAGAATAACATGAAACGAGGTGTCCTGAAGAAGACATTTGGAGTATACCGTGCCAGTAAAATACGCCATATCATTTACCTCTCTATGCTTAACCTCAGTATCTGTAATGATGGTATCACCCGGAATATCTTTTGTAAACTGTTTTATATAAGTTCGTGATTATCAACAAATTTGCACCTGCCAATCTGTTAAGAACAACGAACGATGCGGCCTTTCACGGCTCATCAAAATCTGCTAAAATGGGTTTATCTGATGATATAGTTTTGAAAATATCCGATATTTGATTCATTTTCTTTTAATTTCAGCTTGTTCGTCCATCTTGTTTTTACTTTAACATAAGAAAAACGTTTTATTTAAGTCGAGGTGCATTTACCCGTTTTCCCGTTATCATACGTTTTATGCTATGATAAAAAAGGCACCGGCTTGAGCAGGTGCATTCCGGGGAAAGATTCGGGAAAAGATTCATTCGAAGGGATAATGAAAAATGCGTACAAAGGAAATGACGGCTCATCCGAATATACGGCAGAGCATCTATCAGCATATATATGAAAATAAAATAACCTCCCGGCAGAACATTGCCAGACAGCTGCATATCAGTCTGCCTACCGTCACCACCAATCTGACCCAGCTTACGGAGATGGGTTTAATCGATTACGTCGGTGAGTTCGAATCTTCGGGAGGGCGCAAAGCCAATATGATCGGTCTCGTCGACACGGCGCGGTTCGCGATCGGTGTCGATGTGACCCGTGAATACTATTCCATCGTCCTCGTAGATCTGAACCTGGAAATAAAAGACTGTCGGTCTTTCCCGATTCCCTATGCCGACAGCCCCGACTATTATCAGATGCTGACAAAGAACATCCAGGCAGTTCTTTCGGACAACCGGATCGCGGATGATTGCTTTTTAGGTGTCGGAATCTCTTTGCCCGCGCTTATCAACACACCGGATCATGTCGTCTACTATCCGGAAAAAGTCGGCATCGCCGCGGATTTTTATACCCGTTTTTCCGAGTATGCCGCTTTTCCTTTCGAAATATTCAACGATGCGAACTCCGCCGGGCATGCCGAAGCGTGGACTGACCCGTCCTCGAGTTCTATCGTTTATCTCTCCCTGAGCAACAGTGTAGGCGGAGCCATCCTTTTCAACCGGTCTTTGCTTGTCGGCGACTATTTCCGCAGCGGCGAGTTCGGTCACGTTAATATTGTCCCGCACGGAAGAAAATGCTACTGCGGGAAGAACGGCTGCCTTGATACCTACTGCTCCGCAAAGCAGCTCACACAGTTTACAAACGGCAGCCTCAGGGAGTTTTTCACGCAGCTGGAAAACGGCAACGACGGCTTCCGCTCCTTCTTCTCCTCCTATCTGGAATACCTGGCGATCGCAGTGAACAACCTGAGCATGTGCTTCGACTGTGACATCGTGATCGGAGGAAATGTTGCCGTTTACCTTGAACGTTATCTCGATGAACTCAAAACCCTTGTCAACCGGCTCAGCCCCTATGAGACCACCGCAGAACATATACGGATCTGCCGTTTCCAGACAGAGCCTTCAGCAGCCGGGGCGGCGCTGCATTTCATACAGGAGTTTATAGAGAAGGTGTGAGAGCCTGTTCTTAAAAATCCAAGGAGGTAGACATCATGAAAGCACTCGTTACATATTTTTCAGCCAGCGGAGTTACCGCCAAAGTCGCGCAGCGTCTGGCAGACGCCATCAGCTGCCCCGTCTATGAGATCCGGCCGGAAGTTCCTTATACCGCTGCCGATCTGGACTGGATGAACAAAAAGTCCCGTTCTTCACTCGAGATGAATGACAAGAACTGCCGCCCGGCGCTGGCGGACACGGACGCGCCTGTGGCGAATGCGGATATCATCTTCGTAGGTTACCCCGTCTGGTGGTATCGTGAACCTTCGATCATCGACAGCTTCCTGGCTGCCTACGATTTCTCCGGAAAGAAGATCGTGCCGTTTGCCACCTCCGGAAGCAGCGATATCGGCTCTGAAGCCCCTGTCAGGATGAAACAGATCACCGGTGCCGAAGTGGATAAGGGCAGACGTTTCCCGTCAAGCGTGGATGCGAAGACATTAAAGGCCTGGGCAGAAAGCTTATGACCGATCAGTCTTTATCGTTTAAAACAGCCTCCGGCTCAACGCCGGAGGCTGTCTCTGTCCCCTATTTCTTTTTTTCCGCAACCACGCACTCTCCGTTCTTATAAACGGTATGCGCTTTGTCTGTTTTAAACCCCGCCTTTTTCATCTCCCCAAGCAGGGTATGCATATAGAAGCCGTGTGTGACAACGGCGCAGTCCTCATCGTCTCTGCAGAGCATCTTAACAAACTTCCGGGCTCTGTTTTTCGTCTGCCGGCGGCTTTCCGCCTGCCGGGAAGCATTAAAGACCCACTGCATTCTTCCGGTGATATTCCAAAACCACAGCGGCAGCTTCTTTTCGGTATCAAAGCCCGATCTGAGCGGAACTTCGCTGATCAGATCAGTTGCAATGAATTCCCTGTCACCGAAGATCTTCAGGGCAGTTTCTAAGCTTCTTGGCAGGGTGCTGATATAAACCTTCCGGCATTCAACAGGCGGCGTTTTATATGCGGTGTCTTTGATAGGAGCCTTATCGTATTCGCTGCACTCCTTATCAAATTCCGCCGATGTGCACCGCCTGCTCCAGCGATAGTCCACTTCCCCGTGCCTGATAATTGCGACTTTCAATACTATCTTCCTCAATCACGATCATCCCAGCGCTACGTCAAGGATCATCATCAGCACAAAGCCCAGGCTGAAGGCGATGGTTCCCCAGTTTGAATGCTCCCCTTCAGACATCTCCGGGATGAGTTCCTCCACGACGACGTAGAACATGGCGCCTGCGGCAAATGCCAGCAGATACGGAAGGAGGGATGCCACCAGTCCGGATGCCAGTATGGTGATCAGGGCGGCCACCGGTTCGACAACGCCCGATAAAACACCGTACCAGAAGGTGGTATGCCTCGGCATGCCTTCCGCCCGAAGCGGCATGGATACGATGGCTCCTTCCGGGAAGTTCTGTATGGCGATACCAATCGCCAGCGCAAGCGCGCCTGCGCTGCTTACGAGGCCCTTCCCTGCAATAATATTCGCGTAGACGACGCCGACCGCCATGCCTTCGGGAATGTTATGAAGGGTAACGGCAAGGATGAGTTTTGTGGTTCTCTTCAGGCTGGTCCTTGGGCCTTCTTCCTCCTGGTCCATATGCATATGCGGCGTCACTTCATCAAGTAAAAGCAGAAAGCCTATACCGACCAGAAAGCCAACGGCTGCAGGCACAAAGGAGAGTTTTCCCATGTGTTCGGAACCCTCCAGCGCCGGCTGGAGCAGGCTCCAGAAAGAGGCGGCGACCATGACTCCCGCCGCAAACCCCGTCAGTATGCGCTGCAGCTGCTTTGAAATAGCTTCTCTTAAAAAGAACACCATCGCCGCGCCAAGTGATGTCCCGATAAACGGAAGCAGGATGCCTCCTGCGATCTGCAAGTTCATGTTGTTAATTCCTCCGCTGGTAATAGATTATGGCCTTTTCCGGAATATTTATTTCATCAGTGAATCTGCAATGCCTTGTGCCTCATCGAACGTGAAATTCCCGGAGATAACACATTTCCCATCAGCGATTTCCTCATTGATGCGCGGAGCGCTGATCTCTTCCCCATTGATCAGGATCGATAACGTCTCCCCTATATGATCGCGGGTGACATCAGCAAATGCCTGAGTTCCGGCTTCATTAAAGCCTACTTCAATACAATACTGATTATTCCCGGTGACGTCGCTCTGTGCAACGGTTTTGGCATAGTCAAGATCATCCTGCGTAAGAATGGTTTCGGCGTCATCCGTTCCGTATCCCAAAACGAATTCGATAGAGGCGCTTCCGCCCTCGGCTTCCGATGCAGGCTCGTTGGCAGCTGCCTCTTCCGTCACGACCGAAGCGCCTATCCCCGGCATGCTTCCCGCTATTTTTTCGCCAAGATACTGCAGCGCACTCAGCAATTCCTCCGGACTGTATCCGGTCAGATCCACCACCTCTCCGGCCGGTCTTTCAAGATCAGAGGCGGTGCCCGGCTGTGCTTTTACAGTAACGCCGGAAATACCGAGGGAATCTCCCGGAACTTCCAGTCCGGTCACATTAAGCACCCAGGCTTTACCGCTGCCTTCCTCATTTTGGATCGTCAGGGAACCACAAATACCCAGAATGTCAAGGGAAGCGGATGCTAACGGGAAATCTTCCGAAAAACCATTTTCCGGATCCAGTGTAAATGTCAGTATGAAAACAGGTACTTTATTAACTTTAGCAGTCACGACGGCAGTGGTTGAATACTCTCCCGAATCGACCGAGTTAAAGGTGAGAGAGAAATCCCTGTCCTGTGTTCCCACATAGAAGCTGAGCCCGGCCCCATCCGGATCGATCTCCACGCAGGCTTCATAGGCCTGCCCGGCATCGGGTGATCCGGCCTGCAGCTGATACTTGCAGTGGAACCCGCCGGCGGCACCGACCGTAAAGCGTACGTAAGCATCGCCCATTCCCTGCTCTGAAATATCCTGAGCTGCTTCTCTTAAAAGCGCGGGAAACTGTTCATAATCCTCCCTCAGGTCGGCTGCGGCCTGAGCAAGATCCACGCCTGTGCCCGAAGTAAAAGATGATTTGAGGAGAAGTCCGCCAAGACCTTCCGGATTCATAACGGAGGTGCAGATCTTGTCAACGACCCCTTTCAGCGCATCATCCTTTTCGATCATATCGGCCAGATCACCAAAGACTCTTGCAAAATCCTCCGCACCCGGTTCGTAGGTAATAAGCGTACCTTCCACCGATTTGCCAAGCTGTTCAAGCTCGATCACACCGTCCTCCGTACGCATAACGGATGCCAGTGCCTGTTCAAGATATTCGAGGTAGGGCAGAAGAGCCTCCATCACCTCATCCGGTGAAATATCAACCATCGCCCCGGCCAAGGCCTGCGAAAGATCTTCCTGCGTCCCGGGCTGAGCCCCGTATGGAGAGCCGTATGCTTCCTCAAGCATCAACAGAAGATTTTGCAGATCATACTCATACCGGACATTCTCTACGTTGGGGACAGAAAAAGCGATCTTTCCATCCGCGATCTCCAACAGTGCGCGAAGCACACTCTGGCCGGAAACGACCGCGTCCAGGTTAAGCAGGAAAGAACCATTGGAAGAATCCGTCTTGATCGTAATCTTTGAATCTTCCAGAATGCTGTTGATCATATCCGCGTTCGTCCCGGTGACAGAAGCGGTAATATCCACCTGCTTCGGTTCCTGCGCCAGAACGGGAACGACGGTAAAGACAGCAAGGACAGCTGTTATCAAAAAGCATAAAACTCTGCGCGGCAGGCGCCGTAGGATTCTTTTATTCTCTGACATGATTATTCTCCTTCTTCCATCAGCGTATCAAGCGGTATCAGCCCCTGTTTATAAGCATCGATATTCAACAGGTTGGCAAGATTTCCGATGCCTGAATAAAGATACCATTTTGTTCCGTACTGGACCGCATCCATTGCGATCAGGTATGGCCTGTCGTTGCAGTAGAACTTCGCCGCGACGGAAGTCATTCCCTGTGCGCCGACCTGTTCTGCCTGTCTTTTAAGATTTTCGAGATTATACATGTTCATATAGTGATCACTTAAAAGCGCCGGGCTGTAATACTCCCCTTCAAAACGGATACTGCCGAGAAGATCTGCATTTGATGGTATAAACACCGTATCCACCAGCGCCTGCGCTGATTCAAATTCATCCGACAGCATTATGGGCAGGCCATAATTATCACCCGTTATTAACGGAGATTCTGTCAGCGCCAGGTAATGAGACCTGATGGTATCCGTAATGGTTTTCCTGCGGTTTTCAATGTTGATGCGCGTACTCAGATCATTCACATTCGGAACAAATCCAACTGAAGGCATAAACGCCCTGGTTCGCTCAACCATTTTGGCCAGATCATAGTTGACAGCCACACTTTCCACCGCGAAGGCGGAGATCATCTCATCGATATCGTTGTCCTGCAGCCCTTCTATATAAGCTGCCAGGGCATCCCGGGGAGTAAGAAAACCGTCTCCCTCCATCTTTGTACTAGTCACTTCGGTCTGCGGTGCGGCTGCTTCGGTCTGAGGTGCGACTGCTTCAGTCTGCGGTGCGGCTACCTCTGTCTGGACGGGTTCAGGTGCATTTCCCGAAGAGCCTTTCACCGTCGCTGCCCAGGCGGCTGACCCTGCTGCCAGCAGCGCTGTTATCAAGACAGCAGACAGAAGAATTCTGTTATTTTTCATATTGATCCTCCCTGCACTTAATCTTTCACTGTGGTTACAACTATTTTTATTTTATCATCCGGTTCCCGTTTTTTTGTTTATAATGGTAACATTTGTGATTTGAAAAGACAATCCCGGCAGCCTGTTATAGGCTTTCTAAAGGCAGATGATATCGCACTTTTTGATGTTGAGAGGAAGACTGGATGGTAGTACAATGTTCTTCATAAGGGGGTGATTACATGATCTTTTCCATCTGTTTGACTGATGAAGAAAGATTACTTGCCGAAAACTATGCAAATCTGCATTCACTCTCTTTGTCTGAGGCTTTTAAAAAAGCATTGTTTGAGAAAATTGAAGATGAACAGGACCTGACAATTGGGCAGGAAGCATATATTGAATATTTTGCACAAGGAAAACAGAGCCGACCAATCGACCAGCTCTGGGAAAAATGCGATTTTTGAATCACTGTACAGAAACGAGGTGAAAACTATGGTCTACTCAGACGGCGTCCCTTACGATAAAACCACCATGAAAGTTAAGAAGTGTCCCCGCTGCGGGAATGAAGAGTTCAGCGATTCATCCGACTACTGCCGGATCTGCGGGACCAATCTTTTTAACCTTTGCGAAGGCGAACCTTCTTACAACCAGAAAAACGGTGAATATATCGGTCCCAGCAACCAGCACAAGAATCCCAGCAATGCCCGCTTCTGCGAAAAATGCGGCAAGCCTACCGTGTACTATAAAACGAAGATCCTGAAAGATTTTGTTGCCGTGTTAAACCCCCAGTGCGAGGCAGATGAAGCGGAAGCTGAAAAGAAAAATGAGAGTCGGACCCAGTGATCCGACTCTCATTTTTCGCAAATCGTGTTATTTATCCAATATATCTGCCGCTTCTTTCATCAGCTCTATGATCGGCAGATGCTGCGGACAGACACTTTCGCATTGTCCGCACGCGATGCAATCCGATGCCCTGCCGCTTCGTCCGACCAGGCCGGAATAGAAATTCTTAGACCTCCAGTCATCCGGATAGCGTCGAAGGGTATTTATGGTTCTGAACACATCGGGAATGCTTATACTGCTCGGACATCCGTCACAGCAGTACTTACATGCCGTGCATCCGATCTGCGGCACGCTCAGAATATCCTCGGTAACCTCGTCAATGATTTTAAGCTCGTCCTCCGCAAGGGGTTCAAAATCAGTGAATGTCCGAATATTGTCATCCATCTGTTCTGCGTTTGACATCCCGGAAAGGATCGTCATCACCCCCGGAAGGGATCCGGCAAATCGAAGCGCCCAGGACGCCACGGATTTCTTCGGCTGACGCGCCTTGAATTTTGCTTCTGTCTCGGGAGGCATACTGGCAAGCATACCGCCTCTTACCGGCTCCATTACGATAATGGGGATATTCCTTTCGTGAAGGATCTCATAAAGCTTCTGGGAGCGGACAACGGGATTGGTCCTGTCAAGGTAATTGAGCTGTATCTGCACAAACTCCACTTCCGGATGCGCATCCAGTATCGTTTCAAGAAGTTCGGGACTCCCATGATAAGAGAACCCGAAATGCCTGATCTTTCCCTCTGCCTTCCTCTTCATGCCCCAGTCGAAGCAATCGTATTTCACATATGTATCATAATTGGATCCATCCTCGATGGAATGCAGAAGATAAAAGTCGAAATATGTGGCTCCGGTTCTTTCGAGCTGCTCATTAAAGATCCTCTCAACATCTTCCGCTTTTTTGATCTCCCATGCCGGGAGCTTCGTGGCAAGCATGAAGCTTTCCCGCGGATAGCGCTTGACCAGGGCTTCTCTTATGGCGACCTCGGATCTGCCGCCATGATATACATAAGCCGTATCAAAATAGTTCATGCCGGTTTTCATATATTCGTCAACCATACAGCAAACCTGCTCATGATCTATTTTCCCGTCCTCTTCGGGCAAACGCATAAGACCGAACCCAAGCTTCGGCATCGTGCTAAGGTCAATACTCATCCTCTGTTCCTCCATCTCGCTTACACGCTTGCACGATAGATGGCAAGCATTGCCTCTTCATTAAGCACCTTGGCGGATCCCATTTCGCCGCCTACACCGACAGCACATTTTTTCGCCATCAGCGCCAGTTCCTCCTCGGTAGGCTCAACACCCAGTTCACGAAGATTGGTCGGCATATCTATGCTCCTGAAGAATTCCTCCAATGCCTCAATACCGGCAAGTGCGATCTCTTCATCGCTTCCGCGATCCTCTACCTCCATGACATTCAGTGCGAACTTTTTAAATCTGGGAAGGCAGTCTTTACATACATATCTTGCCCAGCTGCCCCAGACGGCTGCAAGTCCTGCGCCATGCGCAACATCGTAAAGACCTCCGAGCTCATGCTCAAGCTTATGGGTCATCCAGTCTCCCCCGTCGTTTCCGCATCCGGTAAGTCCATTATGCGAAAGGCTTCCTGCCCACATGATCTCGGCGCGGGCATCATAATTCTTCGGATCGTCATGCAGGATCAGCGCATTCTTCTTAACCGTGCGAAGAAGGCCCTCCGCAAGGGCATCCGTGATCTCCATATTCCCGCCATTAGTAAAGTATCTCTCCATTGTATGCATCATGATATCGGTGCATCCGCAGGCCGTCTGATAATCAGGCAGCGTCATGGTAAGCTCCGGATTCATGATCGCAAATTTCGGGCGGCAGTAATCAGAGCTGTAGCCGCGCTTCACAAGACCCTCTTCCTTGGTAATAACAGAGGAATCACTCATTTCGCTTCCTGTCGCTGCGATCGTAAGAATGACTCCGAGGGGAAGACAAGCCTTCGCTTTGCGCTTATAGTCGTAAAAATCCCAAACATCGCCCTCGTTTGCAACACCGTAGCCGATGGCCTTAGCCGAATCGATGGCACTTCCGCCTCCGACAGCAAGCAGAAAATCAACTTTTTCCTTTTTGCAAAGCTCAATTCCCTCATAAACAAGTCCTAGGTGCGGATTAGGAACCGCACCGCCCAATGTCACATAGCTTATTCCGGCCGAATCGAGAGTATCCGTCACGCATTTTAAAAGGCCTGTGCGGACAACACTTCCTCCGCCGTAATGAATCAGGATCTTCGAACCTCCGAACTCCTTTATAAGTTCTGCCACGCGGCTCTCCGTGTTCTTTCCGAATACGACTTTAGTAGGAGTGAAATAATTAAAATCAAACATGCGGCCCGTCTCCTTTCACATTTTGCGAAACAATCTTGACACTATCATAACGCTTCTTATATTCTGTCATGCTGCAGCTCACTTTTTGTTTTGAAGAGGGGAAAGGGCGGGGTGATACCGGCGTATCATGCTTGGTGTTTCATGCTGTTTGGGCGTAAAAAAGGGGCTGCTGCACAAAGTGCAGCAACCCTCATTATTGGTTTGGGTTGTAAGTGGAAGATTATTTCCACCAGACAATTGAAACTGAACCGAACCAGGGATATGTATCTTCATCTAATCCTTCATCTCTATCCCCGAAAATCCTGATATAATACGTTCCGGGTTTTAACGAATTATATGAAGAATAAATATATCCATCGGAATTACTATTGCTCGTTCCTCTCAAGCGCTGATGTTTCGCATTATAAAGAGCCACTCCATTATAGCTATCGGTTCCGTACACATATATTCTTTTTTTCTTTGCCAGTTTTACTTTATACCATCTTTCATAATTATGGCCTGGTGTCTGGACAATAGCCAGTTTCTTATTCGCTCCCCACGAAAGAGCTTTCGTTCCTTTATAGTTCGGTTTATTGACATATTTTACGAACTTGTATTTGAAAGCGCCATAAACCTGATCTCCCCAAGTTCCGGAAAAATAGTAAATCCCCTTAGGAAGAACAATATTATATGAACTATTTTTATCTGAATAAAAATATTTTATATGCTTACTGTAATCAGCTTTTAGGCTTTTATATATACGTATATCGGATCCTTTTTTAAGAGATAAAACCATATAATAGTTTGCGGGAACAGTTACCTTATATCTGTTGTATGTATAAGTATAAATGCTCTCATTTCCAGAATAATCATATTTATAATCGTATTCTTTCAGCTTATACCACGTATTCTGCTTAGTTGCGATCGCCTTATAATTTCTAACTTCCTTCGCCTGAGCCACCGTTCCGAAGGCCAGGACAACCAGTATACTCAGTAAAAATGTTCTAAGTATTCTTTTCATTTTTCTCCCTCCCAAATTAGCTAAACAATAGTTTCAATATGCGTTTATTTTACCATAAAAACATTGTAAAATAAACGTTCCTCAAACGTATTCAGAGGTTTTAACCGTCCGCGTTTGTTCTTTTCTGCTTAAGTCTGCAGTCGGCTGCCATCAGCACTCCCTTATTCTCTCCCTCGCATACTCTACCGCCCCTCTTACACCGTTCTCTACCTCATCCTTTGAATAGTAGATCTCCAGACTTTCTTCCGGGTAAGGTTTCCGGCTGCAGCTCCTGATCTGTTCTTCCAGCAACTTTGTCGGGAACCCCTTCATATTCAGCACGCCTCCGCCAAGAACGATCGTCTCCGGGTTGAGCAGGTTGATCTCCGTTGCGACCACCCTGGCCGCATTCTCTACAAACTCCTGTATCTCAGGGCTTTCTGCGTGCCTTACGAACAATTCGGATATCGGTTCCCCGGGATACTTCGTATTGATCAGTTCCACCAGGTACTTTCCGCCCGCATAACACTCAGCGCAGCCCCTGTTCCCGCAGCCGCACAGCTTTCCTCCGGGCACCAGCGGTATGTGGCCGATCTCGCCGGCGGCTCCGTCCTTGCCGGTCAGTGGTTTCCCGTTTATGAAAATGGCATTGCCGATGCCGGTCCCGAAATAGACGCCGATATGCACACCCTCACGGCTTAGGTTCAGCACTTTCCGGTCATGGCAGTACAGCAGATTCACATCTTTTTCGATCAGCACCTTTATCCCCAGCTCTTCTTCCAGCATCGTCTTAAGCGGGATGTTGTCCAGGCCCGCCAGATTTGGCGACTGCATGACCGTATCCCGCTCCTTGTTAATGGTAGACGGAAATCCGATCGCGGCAGCGCTGACCATCTTTTCCTCCGGCAGTTCCCGGATATAGTCTTTCAGAAAGCCGATCAGATTTTCCACCGAATCCGCTCCGGTAAAGATGCTGGCGCTCGGAATCTTCTGAAGATGAATAAGCTCGTCTGATCCGTCCGATGCCCCGATGCGGATGCTTGTGCCGCCAATATCCACGCCTATCACATATGCATTTGTCATAATGGTTTCCTCTCGCTGTCTCAGCCGTTTTTGGGTCATGACACTACAGATCGAATCAAGCGTATCCTCTCCTTTTATGGTTGTCAAACAAATTCATAAATAAGGGGTTGACTCTTACGCAGCGTCATAGTTTATCATGACAGTACCAGGGCAAGGGAGGCATAAAAAATGATGACTGTTCATGAAGTGAGCAAACTGACCGGGGTGAGTATACGCACCCTCCAGTACTACGACCGGATCGGGCTTTTGCATCCGTCCGGTCACACCGACGCAGGCTACCGGCTGTATGACGATACGGCGCTCGAGACCCTGCAGCAGATCCTTCTCTTCCGGGAACTGGAGTTTCCGCTAAAAGACATCAAGCGGATCATCAGCCGGCCGGATTTTGACAGGAGCAAAGCGCTGGAACAGCAGATCAAGCTCCTGCAGCTTAAGAAGGAACACATTGAAAACCTGATCGACCTTGCCAGGGGAATAAAACTGATAGGGGTGAGAAATTTGAGTTTTGATGCATTTGATACCAGAAAGATAGACGAATACGCCGCTCAGGCGAAAGCCTCCTGGGGGACCACACCGGAGTATAAAGAATACGAAGAAAAGTCCAAAGGCAGGACCAAAGAAGAGACTGACACGATTACAAAAGGAATGATCGATATCTTCGGCCAGTTCGGCGCCATCCGCGATACCGACCCGGCTTCCAACGAGGCGCAGGCACTTGTAAAGAAGCTGCAGGATTACATCACGAAGCATTACTACACTTGCTCGAACGAGATCCTAAGCAGTCTTGGAAAGATGTATGCCGGCGGCGGCGACTTTACCAGGAACATCGACAGCTATGGCGGCGACGGCACAGCCGAGTTTGCACATAGAGCGATCGAGAAATATTGTGATTGATAGCAGGAGACAGTTCTCTGAGGGAGAACTGTCTCTTGTCATTTGTTTACTCTTTCCACCTTCAATTTCCTATTCTTGCAAATGAGCCTAGGGATCAAAGCAACTTGCTTCTCCTACGCCCGCCGCCATTTTCCCGGCAAAATGCGGACGTAGAAAAACAAGTTTTGTTCAGGCCCTACGCCCGCAACCACCCTCGGGCCATCCGAAGAGCTTGAGCCGCCCCCACGGCCCCCAGCAAAAGCCCCCCGCGGCCCCTCCCCACAAAAAAACGCGTGAAAAACTTCCGTTTTTCACGCGTCTTTCTCATTCTTTAATTCATTACTTCGTGATCAGCGCCACCGCCACGTCATTGACGTTGGTTCCGGTCGGTCCGGTCACTACCAGGCCGTCGATTTTCTGCAGCGCATGGTAGGCATCGTTATCGGCCAGTACGGCGCTGATGCTGAGGCCTGCCTCAGAAAGCTCACGCGCGGTCTCGCCGTCTACGTATCCGCCGGCTGCGTCCGTGGGACCGTCGGTCCCGTCGCTGCCGACTGAGAATACGGCTGCGCCTTCAATGCCGGCGATCTCCGGTGCCGCTGCAAGAGCAAGTTCCTGGTTGCGGCCGCCGAGGCCTTTGCCGGTCAGGTGGACGACGGTCTCGCCGCCGGCCAGGTAGGCGATCTTCTTTCCGCTGCCCGCATGGGTGCGCAGGATGTTGCCGAGGAACCTTCCGGCTTCTCTCGCTTCACATGAGAGCATATCAGTAAGAAGGATCGGCTCATAGCCCATCTTCTCACACTCAGCTGCCGCTGCCTGACAAAGTTCGCGCACGCTGCCGGTGATCTGCGTCGTTACGTTATCGAGGCTCTTGGGGGTCTCTTCCCCGAGCAGGCGCATCGCTTCATCCGTGAACTTGAGGCCGTACTTTTTCACGATCGCAAGCGCTTCCTGACAGGTCGAAGAGTCCGGATAAGCCGGGCCGCTTGCGATCATATCCAGCGGATCGCCCAAAATATCGCTCAGGACGATGGCAAAAACCTTTGCCGGGGCGCACTCCTGCGCAAACCGTCCTCCTTTAACGGCAGAGAGGCGTTTGCGGATGGTATTCATCTCAACGATATCCGCGCCGCAGGCGAGCAGCTGTCTGGTGATGTCCTGCAGTTCTTCGCCGGGGATCAGCGGCTGCTCGAACAGCGCGCTGCCGCCGCCGGAAAGAAGAAAGAGCACGGTATCTTCCGCTTTGAGGTCTTTTACCAGATCAAGTGCCTTTCCGGTCGCCGCAAAGCTGTTTTCATCCGGCACCGGATGGCCTGCCTCGCAGCACTCCACGCCGGCGATCGGACCCATGACATGGTCATATTTCGTTACGACGATTCCGGCGTCAACGCTGCCCAGTTCATCGACGGCTGCCTTAGCCATCTGCCAGGCAGCTTTTCCTGCTGCCACGAGAATGGTCTTTCCGCCGTTTCCGTGAAAATCTTTGAGAGCACGGGAAACTGCATTGTCCGGAAGCACAGCCTGAATGCTGGCTTTAATGATCGCATCCGCGTCATTTCTCAATTGCCTGTTCATATCAATCAAGCTCCTTTCTGTCTCTTTCCCTGCTGCCTGCCAAAAACTCAGGTATGAAATGTATCAGAATTTCGTGTGCGATGTTGCCTGTCTTGTGGCTTCCATAGCTTCATTGGACCGTTCATAATCCCTGAACGCCGCCATGGCCGCGATCGTATCGAGGATCGCCAGCTGGGCGATTCTCGTGCTCACGCTCTCGGACTGGAAGATCATTTTCTCGGAAGCGATATGCACGGTAAGATCCGCCGCTTTCGAAATCGGGTTCTTTCCGAGACCGGTCAGTGCCATGGTGTATGCCCCTGCCGCCTTGGCGATCTCCAGGCAGCGCAGCGTACGCAGGTTGCCGCCGGAATGAGAGATGACCAGTGCCGCGTCCTTCTCGCCAAGCAGGGAAGCCGCCATCAGCTGCAGGTCGATATCCTCATACACATACGGCATCAGGCCGATCTTCATAAACTTGTGCAGCGCATCCTTGGCCACGTTCAGGCTGCCGCCCGTGCCGAAGATCACGATCTTTTCAGCCGCGTACAGGTGGTCAACGATCTGCTCGAGCACTTTAATGTCCGTTTCAAGAAGTGTCCGGCTTAAGACAGACAGTTCATTGTTAAAGATCTTGCTGCAGATCGAGGAGGAATCGTCTTCCTTTCCCAGAGACGGATTATACTGCCTCTCCTTCGGAATCATATCCCTGGCTACATGCATCTTGAAATCCTGGTAGCCCTTATACCCGAGATGTTTGCAGAACCGGACCATTGTCGCGTCTGAAACGCCTGCCTTTTCGGAAAACTCAGTGATCGTATCGTTCAGGAGAGAATCTTCGTTGTTCTTTAAAAACTCTACGATCTTTCTCTCTCTTTGTGTCAGCTTAACCTGTGATGCTATCAAATCATAACTGTAATTGGTATCCATGACGCCCGTCCCAATTTTCGACAAAAAACAGATGTGCCCACAGGGTATGGACACCCAAATGAGCACAAATAAGTCACCTCATACTGATAAAAAATCTGTCTCGCATCTATAGTAATTCATGATGATCGTCTGCGTCAAGACTTTATGAGGTCGGCATCACGGATCCGTTTTTCAGGCGTTCACAACGTTGGCAGGTTCACCCTTGGCAAATGCCTCAATGTTGTCGGCCGTTGTCTGCATGATCCTCTCTCTCGCTTCCTTGGTCGCCCAGGAGATGTGCGGAGTGATGATGCAGTTCTTGGCACCAAGGAGCACATTGTCGGCCTTGATGGGCTCGGTGGAGACCACATCGACCGCAGCGGCTGCCACTTTGCCGCTGTTAAGGGCATCCGCCAGATCCTGTTCCACGACCAGCGGGCCGCGGCTGTTGTTGATCAGGATGACGCCATCCTTCATCTTCGCGATGTTTTCCTTGTTGATGATCCCCTGCGTGGACGGGAACAGCGGGCAGTGCAGGAAGATGAAATCACTCTTCGAGAGGAGTTCGTCCAGCTCCACATATTCGGCGACCGCCTTGCCGGCCTCGCTCTGGAACGCATCATAGGCGATGACATTGACGTTCATGGCGCGGAGGATCTTCGCGGTGTTTACGCCGATCCTGCCAAGGCCGATGATGCCGGCTGTCTTCCCGGATACTTCGATCATGGGATAATGCCAGTAGCACCAGTCAACGTTGGATGCCCATTCTCCGGCATGAACGCTGCGGCTGTGCTCGCCGATATGCGAGCAGACTTCCAGAAGAAGGCTGACCGCGAACTGGCTGACATTGTCTGTGCCGTAAACGGGAACGTTCATGACCGGGATGCCTTTCCCCTTTGCGTACTCATAGTCCACCACATTGTAGCCGGTCGCCAGCACGGCAACGGCCTTCAGGTTCGGACATTTGTCCATGGTCGCAGCGCTGATGGGAGTCTTGTTGGTGACCGCCACCTCGGCATCTCCGATCCTCTCTGCGATCAGATCTGATTCCACATAAGAAGTCCGGTCGTAGACCGCCACTTCACCCAGTTTCTCAAGCGGCCCCCAGGAGATATCGCCCGGGTTCTCCGTATATCCGTCAAGCACAACAATCTTCATTCGTTCTACCTCTCTGTATTCATTGAATCGTTTCGTTTACCGGGTCTTATCCCTGAAAAGCTCAGAATTTCGCATGCGCGGTGGCCTGTCTCGTAGCCATCGTCGCTTCGTTCGAGCGCTCGTAGTCCGAAAAGGCTACCATGGCTGCCAGCGTGTCGATCACCGCCAGCTGGGCGATCCTGGTGCTTACGCTCTCTGACTGGTAGACCGCTTTCTCGGAAGCGATGTGGACCGTGAGATCGGCTGCCTTTGAGATCGGGTTTTTCCCCAGTCCGGTCAGGGCTATGGTATAGGCCCCTCCCTCCTTGGCGATCTCCAGGCAGCGCAGCGTACGCAGATTGCCGCCGGAATGAGAAATGGCCAAAGCCACATCACCTTCACGCATCAGGGAAGCTGCCATCAGCTGCAGGTCGATATCCTCATAGACATGGACCAGCAGGCCTACTTTCATAAATTTGTGAAGGGCATCCTGGGCCACATTCATGCTGCCGCCGGTGCCGAAGATCATGATCTTTTCCGCATTCCTCAGGCGGTCAGCGATCTTTTCAAGCACTTTGATGTCTGTTTCCAGAAGCGTCCGGCTCAGGACAGACATTTCATTGTTGAAGATCTTGCTGCAGATCGAGGACGAATCATCCTCCTGCCCAAGCACGGGATTATACTGATTTTCCTTAGGAAGCATCTCCCTGGCTACGTGCATTTTAAAATCCTGATAGCCTCTGTACCCGAGATGCTTGCAGAATCGGACCATCGTAGCGTCTGAAACGCCGGCTTTCTCGGAAAATTCCGTGATCGTATCATTCAGGAAGGAATCGCCGTTCTCTCTTAAAAAATCGACGATCTTCTTCTCTCTCTGGGTCAGTTTAACCTGAGATGCCTTAACATCATAACTTAAAACGTTATTCATGGCTAGTGACTCATCTTTCGTATTGTATGGTTTTCAGAAGCGGAGGCCCGGTCCGCAGTTCCCACGATATAGAAATGCTCGCGGGGCACAATGCCCCGCGGGCTATTCTTTTGTGTTCCCCAATCGGTCTGAGAAACTCGTTCTTTTATTAGAGAACCTTGTAAGCCTCGTAATTCTTCTCACTCTTAACGGTCTTGTAAAGCTCCATGCATTCCTTGGCGCTGATGCCTTTGTGGATCAGGCGGCGAAGAGCGATAACCAGAGCGGTCACATCGTCATTGTCCCATACCCAGCGGCCCATGGTAACACCGCCGCAGCCGGCATCCAGAGCGTCTCTGGTCATGTTCATGTAGTAGTCAAGAAGTGCATCGCCCTCAAGGCCCTTGGGTGTGTCACCGCCCTGGATAACAACACGGAAGGAAGACGGTACGCAGGCGATCGCTTTAGCCATGCTCTCGGGATCACCGGTGTAGGTGGTCTTAACAACGTCCATACCAAGCTCGCAGGCACTTCTTACGCAGTAAGCGATGTTCTCCCATGCAGCTCTCTTATCAGCGGGAACGCTCTCACCCTTCGGATATACATGGCCGATCAGCGGCATGCCGATCTTGTCGCAGTATTCGCTGACTTCGCCGATGCGGGCGAACTGCTCGTTCTGGAAATCACCCAGGGTCATGGCGCCCATGGAGACAGCGTCTGCGCCCATGCGGACAGCAGCGTCAACAGAACCGAACACCACATCGTTTGTGGGAGATGTGGGAGCATAGTTGGAGATCTTATGAAGGACAGAGATGCCGGAACCGACATGAGGTCCCCAGCAGCGCTTCTGGATACCGCCGGTCATTGTCATAGCATCCGGAACACCGGCCACGATCTTGTCGATAGCGCCCTGGATATCCTGAATACCGGTCATCGGAGCGATGCCGCGGGAGGTCGCATGATCGACCGTGATCGCCATCATCTTGTTGCTCTCAGGATTAACCATTCTTGAAAGTCTGACTGCTTTTCCCATTGCATACATCGGTTCTACCATAATTATTCTTCCTTTCTTTTTATATGAAAAATCATTGTGTTCTCGGTTGATCAGTCTACGATGACAACTTTCAGAGCGGTTCCTGCCATATGCAGATCCAGGGCCTCCCTGAAATCATCCAGTTTGAATTTCGCGGAAACGATGGCGTCAAGGTCGATCTTTCCGTTGATGACCATGTCAGCCGCCTGCAGGTAATCGCTTCTCTTGTAAGCGGTGCTGCCGGTGATGTTCAGCTCGTTGTAGTGGATCACGCTCGGATCGATCTCGCTCATCTTGCCCTTCGGGAAACCGGCGAACAGGCAGACCGTGCCGCCCTTCTTGGCCAGCTTGAAGGTGGAGTCAACCAGAGCCGGGACACCGATCGCCATAACGATGCGGTCAACACCTTCGCCGTTGGTCTCTTCCATCACGATCGCGTGAAGGTCTTCCTTGGAGGAGTCCACAACGCGGCATGCGCCAAGCTCTGCAGCGATCTTTCTCTTCTCGGGATCGAGTTCACTGACGATGACTTTCTGTGCGCCGGCGATCAGGGACAGCTGCACGTGCATCAGTCCGATGGGGCCTGCGCCGATGACCAGGACGGTGTCATTGAAGCCCGTTCCGGTGTTGTAAAGGCCTCTGATGCAGCAGGCCAGCGGCTCGATCAGAGCACCGGCGGCATAGCTGACAGACTCGGGAAGCTTCACGACGTTGCCGCTCTGGATGCAGATCTCGGGAACCAGCACATACTCTTCAAATCCGCCGTTGAACTCGTAGCCGATCGCCTTGCGGTTCAGGCAGGCATTCTCTCTGCCGGAAAGGCAGGCTGAGCAGTGTCCGCACGGGATAACGTTGGCGATCGCAACCTTTTCGCCTGCGCTGAAGCCTTCGACTTCTTCGCCGACCTGTTCGATCACGCCGCAGATCTCATGTCCGACTACAGAGTCGGGACGGACGCCTTTGGTCTTGCCGCCGGTAAAGATGCGTTTGTCAGTGCCGCAAAGAGCTGCCGCCTTCATTTTCAGAAGGATCTCTCTTTTACCGCAGGACGGTTTTTCAATGTCCATAACTTCATAGTTATTGGGATAGTTTTCAGGACCATGGAGAACAACTGCTTTCATAACGTGTAGGCTCCTTTCTGCATACCGTGTATGTTTCGTCTGTCTGAATAAAACATATCACTAATGAAAATTTATTTCAATATAAGATGACAACAAATTTTCATTTTCGTGATATTTTCTAAATATCACCGGTCATTTTTGTAAATTATTTTCATTTTCTGCCCCGAAACCCGCTTTTCAGCGGCTCAGCTGATAAAGGTCTTTCAGCCTCGGATACAGCTGAATATAGGTCTCGTAGCGTTTTTTGTAGACTGCGTCATTAACGCGGCTGCTGACCACATGGCGATAAAGTTTCTTTTCAATATGCGTGGAGGCTTCCACCGCATCCTTGAAAATGCCCGCGCCGACACCGGCAAGCAGGGCCGCGCCGACAGGCGCCATGTCGTTCATATCCAGCACATCCAGGTCAACGCCGATGACATCCGCCTTGATCTGGGACCACAGTTCGCTCTTGGCGCCGCCGCCCAGGGAAGAGAACCGTTTCAGGGAAAGGCCCGTCAAGTCCTCCGCGATCTCTTTAAGCTGTCTGGTGCCGTAAGCAGCTGCTTCCAGAACGGCGCGGATCATGTCGCTCCTGGTCGAATTGAGCGAAAGCCCGAAGAAAACGCCTCTGGCATCGCTGTCCCAGACGGGAGAGCGCTCACCCATCATATAGGGAAGGAAGACCACGCCGTTGGCCCCGGCTGATGTCTGGCTGGCTGCCCGGGTCATCAGGTCGAACACGTTCTCCCCGGTCCTGTTCGCTTCCGTGATCAGGTCCTGGCAGAAAGTATCTTTAAACCAGCGCAGCGATCCGCCCGCATGGGACATGGCGCCCTGGTAGATCCAGGTTCCCTTGACCACATGGCAGCGGTTGATATTGCTGGGGCTGAAGTTGGGCTGGTCGACGCAGATGGTCAGCACGTTGGTCGTTCCGACGGATTCGCATACGTCGCCGTTTTTGACGATGCCGGCTGCGAGCGAAGCACACGCGGTATCGCCGCCGCCGATCACGACCGGCGTCCCGGCCGGAATGCCCAGCTCAATAAATTCCTCGTTGTCAAGGCCGCCCAGCACCTGGTCCGAATCCATCAGGGGCGGAAGCTTGTCAAAATCGATGCCGATCTTCTCCGCCAGCTCCCGGCTCCACTCCAGTTTTCCTCTGGTGTCGAACATGGAGGTGTAGGAAGCGTTGGAACGGTCGATCGCGAATTTGCCGGTCAGCATAACGCCCAGCATGGTATTGATATGACCGAAATACCTGGTCTTTTCATAAATATCCGGGCAGTGGTTCTTTATCCAAAGCATGCTTGTGCCGGACATGGCACCGGACATGCAGCGGTTGGCGGTGATATAGAACAGATGGTCCATGCCGACTGCCTGTTTGATCATCTCCGCCTCTTCCACACTCCTTCTGTCGGAGTAGATGATGGGATCCTGCAGGACTTCTCCGTTTGCACCGAGAGCCACCAGGCCCGGGCACAGACAGGAAATGCCGATGCCTGCGATCAGGGACGGATCGATATCTCCGTCTTTGAGCATCAATTTCAGGTTTCCCATAACGGCTTTCCAGATGCTTTCCGCGCTGATCTCCTGCCAGCCCGGGAAAAGTGCCTTGGGCTCATATTCCATGGCGCTCTTTGCGGCAAGGTTCCCGTCCTGATCGATAATCGCGGTCTTCAGGCTGCTGGTGCCGACATCCAGTCCCAGTAAATATTTTTTCATACGTTTCCTGCCTCCTGATTTGTCTTTTTCCGGCGAAGCCGGTTGATCTTCATTCCGGTCTGCTTCGGGTCAAGCGAACCGCTTTGAAGATCCGCCTGTGTCTGAAGGCTCTCAAAAAACTGCTTACCCGTGAAAGCGAACTCCGGCCTGGTGCCTGTCAAAGTGGTATCGCGTCCGGTAAAGACCATCGCCGTCTCATAGACGATCCTTCCCATCCCCTCCTTGCGGAGGGCATTCGATACCAGCTCATGCTGCAAAGAGCATCGGCTGCACAGATCGCCGATATTTTCCGTCACTCCCCCGGCTGTCTGTTTCCAGGCAGATCCGTTCTTCGTGCAGGTGATCTCGCCGCCTGAAGGGATGGCCATCACACCGATCACCCTGGCATGAGTCACGATGATCATCGTCAGGTCGGCTTCTTCCTCCCCGCAGCGAAGATTACCCGGTACGATGGTAAAAAGCTTGTTCCTGCGCCCAAAATTGACTGCCTCCGCGATAAAGCGCAGGTACTCATTCTGGACCGCGCCGGCGCTTCTGCTTTTTTCCGGACTGACCGGAGCCGGCTTCTTTGCGGATCTGTCCGCAAAAGTCTTTGCATCCTCTCCGGGAGGCGTCTTCCCAAACAGCTTGAAGCGCGCCTTGTCCGCAATCGACTGAATCCCGTCCACGATCACCGACAGGCGGACCCATTCCGTCACGGACTTGCCCGTATATCGTTTGATCAGGAAAGGAAGCATCAAAAGAAGCAGCGCAATGATGGTCATTGCCGGAACGGACAGTCCCGAATCCTCCGAGACTGTCAAAAGCAGATTAAACTCCATACTTTTCCTGCAGCTTTCTGAAAAATCCGATAGTCACTTCAGCGTCTTTGTCGAATCCGTTAGGCGCATAAGCTTCGCAGCTGATGCGTCCGTCATACTTCGCATCCCTTAAAGCTTCCATGAAAGGTCCGTAATCAGCCTCATCGAGCGAGACCGGCCAGACCCTGCCGTTCGGGTTGGCGAAATGAACGTGGCGCAGGAATTCCTCCCCGTCGCGTGAAAGATTGGAAACCGGCTCGTTCTCCACCGTCAGGTGATAGAAATCCACCAGTACCTTTACATTCTCCACGTCCGCGGTCTTTGCCATCTCCACGCCTTCCGCGAAGGTGTTGATCATATTGCACTCTGCCTTCCGAAGCGGCTCGAGTACGATGGTGATCCCGTATTCAGCGGCGATGGGGCCGATATTTCTAAGGATCTCAGCGACCTGCATGAAACCTTTCTCCATCGGGAAGCCCACGGGCACGTTCTTGGCCGGACCGCTGCCGAAGACGCACACTTTCACCCCGATCTCATGATCCCTGGCAAATGCGCGGCGCGCATAATCTTTGATCTCTTCCATATTGACATCGGGCCCGGTCAGGCGCATATAAACGGGGAAAAGGTTATTGCTCGTCTCACAGGGAATTCCGGCTTTGAAAAGCCTGTCCTTAAAAGCAGCAAAGGTCTCCTCATCCATTTCCATCATCTGGGCTGTAGGCAGTTCCACGTAGTCATAACCCAGCTGCGCCAGCTTTTCGATATGTTCGATTCCGGTTCCGTCCGGTCCGCCGGCCACCATGTTCAAGCAGCATCCAAATCTCATTTCTGCCTCTTTCCTCCGTTGTATTATTGATTAAAATGTCCCCTATAGCAGTGTGAACGGCTGATTCTTTCTCAAAACCGCCGTTCACTTGAAGTACTTTATAGGTATATTGCTCCCGTTAAGCCGGGAAGATCATATTAATCGGCACCGTGATCAGCTGCGGGAACAGGATGAAGATCAGCAGTCCGATAAACAGCAGGATCAGCCACGGCACAAGGCCTTTGGTGATCTTCTCCATAGACAGGCCGGAAACATTGCAGGCCGCATACAGACACACGCCTACAGGCGGTGTGATCAGACCGAATGCCAGCGCGATGACCATGAATACCACGAAGAACAGCGGGTCAACGCCAACGCTCGTCGCGGTCGGAAGAAGGATGGGCATAAAGATATAGATGGCTGCCGTAGCATCCATGAACATACCGATCACGCAAAGCAGCAGGAAGATCAGCAGCATGACAAGGATCGGATTGGAGGAAATGCCGGTGATGGACTTCGCCACCTGCTCCGGGAAACCATCCAGGGTAAACAGCTGTCCGGCGGGTTTCGCCGTAATAGCGACAAACAGCACCGTACCGGTATTTTTTGCTACCTGCATGAAGACTTCGGGAAGCTCACGCACTTTCATTTTCCTGTAAATGAACATGGAAACGATGAGGGTGTAGAGCACGCAGATCGCAGCCGCCTCGGTGGAGGTGAAGTAACCGGTGTACATACCGCCCAGCAGGATGACCGGAACCAGCAGAGCCGGAAGAGAACTTAAGAAACTCTTTCCGAGCTTCTTTCCGTCAAACGGGATCACATGGCCGATCTTGTGGGATTTGCAGTAAATATAGTTGTAGACCATCATGATCAGGCCCAGGATAACGCCGGGAATGATGCCGGCGAACAGGGCTTTTCCCATGGAGACCTGTGCCACGGCTGCCGCCACGACCATCAGGATAGAAGGCGGAATGACCGTCGCAAGCATGGAGCTTGCCAGGGTGGTGCCCCAGGCGTAAGTGGCCGGATAACCGGAACGGATCATGGCGTTGGCGCACAGGGCACCGATGGAGGCCACGTCTGCGACGGAGGAGCCGCTCATGCCTGCGAACAGGATACTGGTCAGGATGTTCACGTGGCCGAGGCCGCCGGCGATCCATCCGACGATATCTTCGCAGAAATCAAAGATCTTCTGAGCCACGCCGCCCTTTTCCATCAGCACGCCGGCCAGGAAGAACAGCGGGACCGCCACCATGACGAAGCTGTTCATGGAGGAATACATCAGCTTGACCGCGGAAGCGATCGTGGAAGTATCAAAGACCAGGATAGCGCCGATGCTGGCGACACCGAGGGAGACAGCTACCGGAACACCCAGGAGCATCAGGACCATAAAGACAGCAAGAATAAATATACTCATCTCTTCGTCCTCCCTTCTCCGGCTTTCGCAGCAGCCTCTTCCTCAGCGATCTGCTTCTTGGTCTGCTCTGCGATCTCTTCCATCTCAAGTTCTTCAGCCGTCGTTTTCAGTCTCCAGTTTTCAAACAGGAGCGTGTTGAGCGTTCCGATGAAACCGAAGATACCGCCGATCGGAACGGCGATGCCGACGAGCCACATGGGAATACGAAGGGCGGAACCCATCTCTCCCATCTTCGCCTGCTGCATGGCTGCACGGAAACCGAACCAGATGATGATTCCGAACAGAATGAAGCAGAATACGTAATAAAGTACAAAACAGATCTTCTGTAAAAACTCCGGCAGTGATTTCACAAGTACCGTAACGCGGGATGATTCACTGTGGTTGAAGCCGGCGCCGACGCCGATCCACATCATCCACAGGAAGAATACACGCGTTGTCTCCTCATACCAGGCCGCATTGATATTCAGCAGGCGGCTGACGATACCGATCAGGACGACTACGAACAGTGTGGCCAGGCAGAAACCGCCGAGCGCCAGTTCGACTTTTTCGGCTGCGCCGAAAAATTTCCTGAGCGGAGAATTGCTGTTATTCTTATCCATCTGGTTTCCACCCTCCTCCCCTCATTTTGGGGATCCGATTAAGCGAAACGGGGGCGGCGCCTTTCCGGAGCCGCCCCCAGATCCTATGCTGGTTTCAAATTGATGTCACAGATTAGTTAGCCTCTGCGAAAGCGATGGTTGCATCCCAAAGATCCTGGTTGTTGACGATCTCCTGGAATTTCGGATACAGAGATTTGGAAACTTCCTGGAAAGCTGCGAAGCCTTCGTCGTCAAGCTCGTTGTACTCCATGCCTTTTTCGATCATGAAGTCGATGTCGGACTGATCGGTAGCCTCGTCATAGTCTTTCTTCCACTGCTGCATTTCCTGAGCGGTCTCAAGAACCAGAGTCTGCATATCTTCGCTCAGAGAAGCGAATTTGTCGGGGTTCATGCCAACTACCCAAGCTTCACCGATGTGATTGGTAGCGGAGATGTACTTCTGAACCTCATAGAAGCTTGCAGAGTAGGGAACGTCAGCCGGGTTCTCCTGGCCGTCGATGGTGTTGGTCTGAAGAGCGGTGTAAACCTCAGAGAAGCTCATCGGAGTTACGTTAGCGCCGCAGCCGTCGCCGAAGAATACCTGATAGATCTGGTTGCCGGGTGTGCGAAGCTTGATGCCTTCGAAATCTTCCGGTTTGGTGATCGGGCGGATGTTGTTGGTGGTCATACGGAAGGAACGGGTCCATGCAGCAAGGAATTTAACGCCCATGCCTTCAACGGCATCCCACATCGGCTGGGAAGCTTCGTCATTCAGGTAAGCCTGCTCGGCGTCAACGCTCTTGAACAGATACGGGATCTGGATTACGTTGAAGGAGCTGTCGAAAGAAGAATACCAGCTGGTTGCCAGGCAAAGCATGTCAAGGCCGCCGTCCTGCATCGTGGTAACAGCTGCGGTAGCATCGCCGCCGTACAGAGAACCATCGAAGTAAACCTTTACTTCCAGTTCGCCTTCGGATTTCTCGTTCAGCTGATCAGCAAATTCCTGAGCGGCAACACCGATCGAGGAAGAAGCAGCATCCGGAACGGACAGGTTGAGTTTTGTCGCTGCGCTGGCGCTCATGCCAAAAGCAGTGATTGCACATACAGTCAGTGCCATAACGGTAAGTTTTTTCATTTTGCTACCCTCCAATTTAGAATGAAAATGAGTGTGTATCTACAGGCGGCGTTTGTTGCTGCATTGAGCGCCGCGCGTATTCAGGTTTGATGTTTTTTCTCAGATCTCCCAGGGCTGTCCGCCGGCCAGGCAGCCGCCGTCAACGATGCAAAGCTGTCCGGACATATACGCGGATGCGTCGGATGCGATCAGCACGGCCATGCCGAGCATGTCTTCCGGATAACCGGGACGGTTCATGGCGATGCGGTCAAGCATGTATTTGCTGAAGTAGGGGTCGTCCCAAAGCTGAGCGGTCAGCTTGGTGCTGATGTGGCCCGGCGTAAGAGCGTTGGAGCGGAAACCGTATTTCGCCCACTCAATAGCCTGGCTTCTGGTCATGGCTGCCACGCCGCTCTTGCTCATGCCGTATACGGAATTTCCGCCGAGCATCATAACGGAGTTGTAGGAAGCCACGTTCATGATGGAAAGATGGACCTTTTCCTCTTCGGGAAGCGTCTCGTTGAGTTTGATCATCTCCTTGGCTACTTTGATGGAGATCAGATAGGAACCTTTCAGGTTGACGCCGATGATGCGGTCGAAGGTTTCTTCGGAACCGTTCGTCATGAGTGTTCTCTTGTTGATGCCGGCGATGTTGGCCAGCACATCGATGCGTCCGTACTTTTCGATGGTCGCGTCAACGACCTGGTTGATGGACTCTTCTTTCGGGAGTTCCAGTTTCATGCAGGTGCACTCGCCGCCGTTGTCTTTGATCTTTTTTTCCACTTCGGCCATGGCCTGCTCGTTAAAATCGGCCAGGACTACTTTGGCGCCGAGATCTGCGTAACACTTTACGATCGCGCTTCCGATCGCTCCGGCTGCGCCCGTTGCAAGAATGACTTTGTTTTCAAGTGAGAATAATTTGTACAGGGTGTTGGTGATCACTTCTTTGCTCATGTCCGCTTTTTCCTTTCGCATAATCACTGTGGATCCCTTACAGTTATGAGAATAGCATGGATGAAATTAATTTTCAATCTTTTTGACTTATTTTTTTCATTTTGGGGATTATACACAGTTTTAAGAGGTCATTTTTGTAAATAATTTTCATTTTAGGGGCCAAATATAGAGGAAGATGAAGCTCATCTTCCTCCGAAACCGTTTTACTTACGCACTTTCCCGATCAGCTGAGCTTTCTCATCTCAACGCCGGAAATTCTTTCATAATATTTCAGAATTGCACTGTGGTCATCACTGCCGCAGTCATTGTTGTGCAGCCACTGCATCATCTCCTGGACAGCGCTGGTCAGGATCATGGGCGTACCTACGCCGTGTCCGGTATCGAGCGCATTGTTCAGGTCTTTAATATGAAGGTCGATTCTGAAGCCGGGCTTGAAGTTGCCGTCAAGCATCATCGGGACCTTGGCATCCATGACCGTGGAGCCAGCCAGGCCGCCGCGGATCGCTGCGAATACCTTCTCGGGATCAACACCTGCCATGATCGCCAGCTCATAAGCCTCGGCGCAGGCAGCGATATTGACAGCCACGATCACCTGGTTAGCCAGCTTCGTGGTATTGCCGGCACCGTTCACATCGCCGCAGTGGACCACGGAAGCGCCCAGTACGCCGAGCAGCTCTTTATATTTGTCGAAGAGGTCCTTCGGGCCGCCGCACATGATGGACAGCGTTCCGTCAATGGCCTTGGGCTCGCCGCCGGAGACCGGTGCATCCATCATGTGGATACCCTTCTCAAGGCATTTTTCGGCGATATCCTTGGACTGCAGCGGAGCGATGGAGCTCATGTCGATGACATCCAGTCCGGCCCTGGCACCCTCGGCAACACCGTTTGCGCCGAAGATCGCTTCTCTTACATGCGGGGAATTGGGAACCATGGTGATGACCACATCGCTCTTTGAAGCGACATCCGCATTGCTCTCGCCTCTGGCGGCGCCGCAGGATACCACATCATCCAGGGCTTCCTTTGCAAACGGATCAAACGCCGTAACTTCGTAACCGGCCTTTAAAAGGTTCTTGCACATGGGGCGTCCCATGATACCTAATCCGATAAATCCAACTTTCATGACAGACAGTCTCCTTTCTGTTATTTATAATGAATAGATCTCTTCCACAGCCTTCACGATATGATCCGTGGTCAGGCCGAGATAGTTCAGGATATCATCGTAGTTATGAGCAGAGGAGCCGAACTGGTCCTCAACACCGACGAACTCGACCGGAACTTTTTCCAGTCTCAGTGCTTCCGCGATGGCGCCTCCAAGGCCGCCGATCACGCTGTGCTCTTCTGCCGTCACAACGCCCTTCACATCGCTCGCCAGCTTGATAACGCTCTCACGGTTAAGCGGCTTGATGGAGGGAACATTGACCACGCGAACGGAGATCTTTCCTTCAAGGGCTTTCGCAGCTTCAAGAGCCTTGGTAAGCATGATGCCGCAGGCAAATACGGTCACGTCCGTACCTTCTTTCATCACTACGGGCTCGCCGGGAACAAACTCGGCACCTTCCGGAGTGACATTGTCATAAGCGTTGCGGTTCAGGCGGATGTACATCGGGCCGGGGTTGGCAGCCATGTACTTAACGACCGCTACGGTCTGGTTGGCATCGGCCGGAACGAATACGGACATGTTCGGGATGACGCGCATATAAGCGATATCATCGATCGACTGGTGCGTAGCGCCGTCACCGAAGTCGGAGCATCCTGCGGAAGAACCGCAGATCTTGACATTGAGTTTGCCGATGGAGATCGACTGCCTGATCTGGTCAAACGCTCTGCCTGCTGCGAAAACAGCGAAGGAGGAGGCGAAGGGGATCTTCCCTACTCTGGCCAGGCCGCCGGCGGTTGAAAGCATGTTTGCCTCGGCAATGCCCATCTCAATATGTCTGTCCTCAAGACCGGGCTCAACTTCTACCAGTTTGCCCATGGTAGAGGCGCAAAGGTCCGCGTCCAGGACCACGATATCCTTATTTTGATGGCAGAGCTCCACAAGAGTCTTGCCATATGCTGTTCTCTGATTTGTTTCAGCCATGATTGATTCCTCCTTTGGCTCTTCTTTATGCAAGCTCCTCAAGTGCCTTATCGTATTCTTCCTGGGTCAGGGCCCTGTTGTGGAACCCGACCTGGTTCTCTGCAAAGCTGATGCCCTTGCCTTTTACGGTATGAGCTACGATCGCGGTGGGTTTGCCCTTGCACTGCTCGGCCTCATCCAGCGCGGTAAGGATCTGCTCCATGTTGTGGCCGTCGATCTCGATCACGTTCCAGCCGAATGCTCTCCACTTGTCAGCGATCGGCTCGCTCGGAAGCCTGTCGGCGATGCGGCCCATGGCCTGCAGTCCGTTGTTGTCGATGATCGCGCACAGGTTATCCAGCTTCTTGGCGCCGGAGGACATGGCTGCTTCCCAGATCTGTCCTTCGTCCATCTCGCCGTCGCCGACCAGCACGTACACACGGTTGGGCTTGTTGTCCAGCTTCAGGCCGATGGCCATGCCGGAACCAAGGGAAAGGCCCTGTCCGAGAGAACCGGTGCCGGCCTCGATGCCGGGAGTTCCAAGATGCGGATGGCCCTGCAGATAGAAGCCGATCTCTTTGCAGCGCGGAAGATCTTCTACCGGGAAGTATCCTTTCTCAGCCAGCGCAGCGTACTGAAGGATCGCCACATGACCTTTGGAAAGAAGGAAATAATCTCTCTCTTCCCACTCAGGGTTCTTCGGATCGATCTTCATCTTGTGAAAATACAGTGCCGCAACCAGATCAGCGCTGGAGCAGCTGCCTCCTACGTGGCCTGCCACGCCTACGCCGATGCACTTGATGCAGTCGCGCCTGAGCAGCTGGCCTTTTTCTTCCAGTGATTTGATCAGCTCTTCACTATATGCCATGATTATTCCCTCCTGTGGCTCACGCTTTTAAGCTGTAAGTTGTTAGTTGTATTACAGGTTGACATAAATATACTTCTCCCGCCTCCTTTCTGTCAACGGGTAAATGTGCATAAAAAACTCTCCGGAAAATCTTGCAAAATGTCCAACATCCGGCTTAGTTGACACTTCAAAATCCAGCCTGTAAAATATAGTAATTCCAGACCATTCCGCGGAGGATCCCATGAAGATCAAACCCATCCAGAAAGTCAACGCCGTAGAACAGGTCTTCGAGCAGATGCGTTCTCTTCTGATCGACCAGACCTGGAGTGCGGGCGATAAACTGCCTTCAGAAAATGAACTGTCCGAGACATTCGGCGTCAGCCGCATGACCATTCGCCAGGCCATGCAGAAGCTCAAGGCCCTCGGCCTGATCGAGACCCGCACGGGCTCCGGCTCCTTTGTGCGCGAGGTCAGCCCGGAGGATGCCCTTCAGGACCTGATCCCTCTTATGTATATCGGCAGCCCCTCTCAGGAACATGTCTTCCAGTTCCGTGAGATGATCGATTCCGAAAGTGTGCGCATCGCGACGCCGCGCTCGGATGAAAAGGCACTCGGCGAACTCGAGAAGATCCTGGAAGACATGCGAGCCGCCGCCAAAGCCGACGACGCAAAATCTTTTTCCGACCTTGATCTTCAGTTTCATATGAAGATCGTGGAGCTGACCGGCAATCCGCTGATGGTCAAAGCCTACGACATCCTGCTCCACATCCTCGAGGAATCGATGCATTCCGTCATCGAGAAGATGAAATACGATCCGGCGCTCGATTATCACAAGCGCATCCTGGACGCCATGCGGTCAAAGGATGCCGCCAAAGCCGAAAAACTGATGCGCGAGCATATCCGGAAGAACTATACTTATTTCGACAAGTGAGATTTCATTAATTTAAAATACGCCGGAAAAAAACGGGACAGGAGAATGCTTGATATGCTCCCTTTATGAGAGACAGTGAAAAAGGAAATCGCTGTTGATCATGAAGGGAGCTTTTTAATGGGAAAGAAAAGGGTCAAGATTCCAAACGAGCTTAAGCTCAAGTATGCAAAGCTATGCTATGAAAACAAAATGAGCAAGAGTGAGGCTGCAAGACAACTGTGTGTTAGCTATTCTGACATTCTTGGATGGGTCTATAGATATCGTGAAAATGGAGAGCTTGCTTTTCTGAGTACTGGGAATAATAACGTCTATCCTACTGAATTGATTGTGCCATTCGGATCGCGGATTCCAGTACACCAACAGGACATTCCATACCAAGCTGGAGAAAGCCGGAATGACTCAAAGCATGTGCAGAGTAGCCAAGTGCATAGACAATGGTCCTATGGAAGGCTTTTGGGGAATACTCAAGCGCGAAAGATATTTTAGCAAGCGTTTTAAAAGCCGTAAAGAACTTGTGGCTATGATCGAGAACTACATCTACTACTACAACAACGAAAGGTATCAGAGAAGGTTCGGAGTAATGACTCCGATGGAGAAGTACGAGTCATACTTTCTTGCTGCATAGATTACCATTCGGTACACGATGCGCCTTTCGGGGCAGACCGACACCATAAAAACAACCAGCAACAATGCGATGTTGCTGGTTGCAAAAATCTTATGATTTTTCACTGTCCTCTTGACGGGTAGCAGTTCA
>JBGUOI010000043.1:0-25636 GCA_045118075.1 Porcincola sp.
CCCATTATTATCCGGATTGCTTTGCGTCCAGCATGTATTCCGTGATCCACGAAGGCGGCCACGCCCTCTTTGACATGAACCAGCCCCGTGAGAATTTTGACAGCTTCATCACGGACGGAAAGACACTCGGAATGCATGAATCGGTATCCCGCTTCTATGAGAACCGGATCGGGCGTTCAAGGGAATTTATTCATTATATCTATCCGGAGCTGTCGCGGATCATGCCGCAGGTGACCGAGGGAGTAACGCCCGATGAGATGTATGAGGCTCTCAATGAGGTAAAGCCGTCCCTGATCCGGACGGAAGCCGATGAGTTCACCTACACCTTCCATATTATCATCCGCTATGAACTGGAAAAAGAGATCGCGCAGGGGATCCTTAAGATCGCCGATGCGCCGAAGCGCTGGCGCGATAAATACGCTGAAATACTGGGAATTGCTCCGGAAAACGACCGCGAGGGGATCCTTCAAGATGTTCATTGGAGTTCAGGCTTCGGGTATTTCCCGACCTATGCGATCGGCAACTTCTATAACGCCATGTATTACAATCGGATGAAACAGGAGATCGATGTCCCCGCTGCTTTATCAAAAGGTGACCTGAAGCCGGTGAATGAGTGGATGAAAGCCCATGTCTTCGCGAAAGCCGACAGGCTCTCTCCTGCTGAATGGATCGCCGATATCACCGGAAGAAAGCTGACGGCGGATGATTTCCTGGATTACCTGGAAGAGAAGTATTCCGCGATCTATGAGCTGTAAAGTGTCTTTTAGTTGTGATTGACACGGATACGGGAAAAATCTATAATAACAGGAGTATTCCGACTGCAAAGAGTTTCTGAGCAGGAAGAGGCAATAACCTTAATCAGGATAAGTGCGCCCTGCCGGAATTGCCGGCAGGGCTTTTTTGTCAGGAGATCTTAAATGATCTTCAAAAAGGAGGATATATGTATCGTTTCGCGGTCTACGGAAAAGGAGGAATAGGAAAGTCCACCGTCTGCACGGCGCTCTCATGCGCGTTTGCGGATATGGGACTGAAAGTCATGCAGATCGGATGTGATCCCAAAGCGGATTCCACGCTCTATCTTCACGGCGGGAGGCGAATCCGCACCATGCTGGATGTTCTGCGCGAGAAGCGGGATGAAGCGACGCTTGAGGAGCTGGTCCATCCCGGATATAAGGGCATCTGGTGCGCGGAAGCGGGAGGACCGCTGCCGGGTCTTGGCTGCGCCGGCCGCGGAATCGCAGCCGCGTTTGAGGCGCTTGAAGAGAGAAGCGCATTCGAGATTCTGAAGCCGGACCTGGTCCTGTATGACGTGCTTGGCGATGTGGTGTGCGGAGGATTTGCGATGCCCATCCGCGAGGGATATGCCGAAAAGGTATTTATCGTGACTTCCGGAGAGAATATGTCCATCTATGCCGCCGCCAATATCGCCATGGCCGTAGAGAACTTCCGAGAGCGCGGCTACGCGCAGCTGGGCGGCCTGATCCTGAACCGGAGAAATGTTCCGGATGAGCGCAGTAAAGTAGAGACGCTTGCACAGGACATCCATACGAAGATCATTGCCGACCTGCCCAGGGACAATTCGGTTTCGGATGCCCAGGACACGGGAAGAGGCGTGATGGAAGCTTACCCGGACAGCCCTTATGCACAGGGGATCCGCCTCCTTGCGAAGGCTATGCTGGCGGGAGAGTCCGATCTGTAAGGAGGAGAAATGAAAGAATTTCAGTATCTTCGGGATATGACCTATGAGTACAATGCCGACATCGGCCTGTCCTATGCCTCGCCTGTAAGGGGCGTCTGGAATATCGTCCATATCGGGACGCTGGTTCCCGAGGCACACCAGATCTTTGTCTGTCCGACCAGCTGCCTTCGCGGCGTCGTGCTGACGACGGCTGAGATGGGCGCTATGGAAAAAATGTCCACGATCACGGTCAGTGAGGACAACATCCTGGAAGGAGATATGGAGGAGGCCCTGCAGCGCGGGACCGAGAGAGTGATCGCGCAGCTGCCTGAAAGACCGCGTGCGATGCTGATCTTTACCAGCTGCATCCACCATTTCCTGGCGGTCAATTATCAGCGCGTTTACCGCGTGCTTCGAAAAGAGTATCCGGACATCGATTTCATCGACTGCTACATGGATCCGATCATGCGGCGCAAATCGCCGCCGGTGCCGTCCCTGTGGAGGCAGATCCACCGCCTGCTCCCGAAGACGGAAAAAAGATCGGACCAGGTGAATCTGGCCGGCAACTGTTTCGTATACGGAGAATTCTGCGACCTGAACGCTCTGCTGGAGAAAAGCGGCATCAAGGTCATGGATGTCAATACCTGCAAAACCTATGACGAATTCCTGTCCATGGGCGCTTCCTGCGCGGTATTCACGTTCCACAATACAGCCAGGGCTGCGGGAAAGGATATGGAACTGAGGCTCGGGCAAAAATGGATCGCTCTGAATCCGGGGTATGATTTCGACATGATCGACGCTGACCTTCGAAAGGCGGCGTCAGTGTTATCGATCGCGCCGCCTGACGGGGAGGAGATCTTAAGGCAGCGGCAGCTTACAATGGAAGAGATCGAAAAGACAAAGCAGCAGCTTAAGGATACCCCGCTCTCGATCGACTATACGGCCGTTGACCGGCCGCTTGAACTGGCACTGTTCCTGAGTGAGCATGGGTTCCGGGTCGAGACGCTCTTTCTGGATAACTTCACCGAATCCGAAGAGGTATTTGAGAAACTGAAAGAACGCCTTCCCGACATGAAGATCTACCAGTCCCTGGGCTGGAATATCCGGAAGATGGAGCGCGGGTTCGACGGTAAGATAGTGGCGGTCGGCCAGAAGAGTGCCTATTTCCACAACACGGACTATTTCGTCAATATCGTGGAGAACGAGGGAATGTACGGCTACCGCGGGATCAGGCGCCTGATGCAGCTGATCAGGGAGGCGGATGCCGAGGCAAAGCCGATGAGGCAGCTGGTCCAGGTCAAGGGCTGGGGCTGCAGCTGCGGCTGAGCGATAACAGGAGGAAACCGATGAAAAGTGATTATCAGACACATGTTTTTACCTCCACTTACACGGCGGACGTCTCCGGTGTCTGCAGCGCCATGTATGAACTGGGCGGAATGAGTGTGCTCCACGACCCGTCCGGCTGCAACTCCACCTACTCCACCCACGATGAGCCCCGGTGGTTTGACACCGACAGCCTCATGTACGTGTCCGGCCTGGATGAAGCCGCCGCCGTCATGGGAGATGACGAGGTGCTCATCAAGGATGTGTGCGCCGCGGCGGAGGATCTTAAGCCGCGGTTCATCACCCTGTGTGGTGCGTCCATCCCCCATATTATCGCTTTTGATTACAGGGGGACGGCACGCCTGATCGAAAAACGGTGCCGTATCCCTGTGCTGCCGGTACCGACGGACGGCCTGCGCTCCTATATCGGAGGAGTGGGCATGGCGCTTGCGGCCTGGATCGAGAGATTTGCCGATCCTGAGAAGTATAAAAAGAGACAGGAGCAAAAAAGCAAGGATGCCCCCGCCAGAATCAACCTGATGGGAGTGACGCCCCTTGATTTTTCCGTAAACGGAAACGTCGAGGCCATGCGCAGGACGCTTGAAGACGAGGGTTTCGAGATCAATTGTGTGATTGCAATGGGAGAGTCATTCGACCATATGACATCCGCCTACGATGCCGATGTCAATGTGGTGGTCTCAAGTGCCGGACGGCGCCCGGCCGTGCTCATGAAAAAGAAGTGCGGCATGCCGTTCGCGGAGGGACTGCCGATCGGGGAGGCGCAGACGCGGCGCCTGTCGGATTTGATCAAAGAAATTGCTGCCGGGGATAATGATTTCCCGGCCGCTCCCGGAAAGGTAAAAGCGGACGGCCTGGCCTGGGACGACTTTGGCAATACGGGCCGGTTTACGGTTCCGCCGGGAGGGATCCTCGTGATCGGCGAGGAAGTGTTCGCCAAGTCCCTTGCTTCAGCGGTCAATGCGCTCCCGAACGAGCAGCGCGGCGGGATCGATGCCTGTCCTTTCTGGCCCGATGAGGACCTTGGCATGCCCGAGGAAGAACTGGCGGATGCGGTCCGCGGCGCGAAGGTCGTGATCGCGGATCCCCTCTACCGGGTGATCCTGCCGAAAAACAGCTCTGTTCATTTTATAGGTTTCCCTCATGAAGCCTATTCCGGAAGAATATTCAGGTCACAGATCCCCGTTTTCGCATGCGCGGAGTATTCCGCGGCAGATCTGCTTAAGCAGGCGGATTGAAAGGGATTCGCGATAAACTATCAACATCTGCCCCCGAGGAAGAGATCTCCCAGGGGAAAGAAAGGAGAAAAAATGAAAAACAGAAAATGGTCCGGTAAAAGAAGCTTAAGGAAAATGGCGGCGGCACTGCTGTGTACCGCACTGACGGCGGCGGCCCTGCTGACACCCGCAGCGGCGGCGGAGACTGAAGTCCCGGCAGAGGAAGGCACGGTCACCCTGACCGATCATGCGGATCGCACCGTGACGGTTCCGACCGATCCCGAGAGAGTCGTGATCCTGGACATCCTTCCGCTCCCGTCGGTACTGACAGTCTTCCTCGGCTCATCCGATACAATCCTGGCGATGGAGCCTGCCAGCATGAACGCGGCAAAGAACGGAATCTTAAGCGAGCTTTACCCGGAAGTGCTGAATGTGAGCACCGATATCATGAACGGTGAGGATGTGAGCATGGAAGCCCTGCTCGCGCTTGATCCGCAGATCGTTTTCTATAATGCCGGCAATAAAGCCCTGTGCGAACAGCTTGAGAACGCCGGCCTGTGTGCTGTGGGCGTCTCTCCCACAAAATGGAAGTATGACTGCATCGTGACCTATGACGAGTGGATCAGCCTGCTGAGTCAGATCTATCCGGATGTGGCGATCAATGACGAGGTGAGCAGCTTCAGCACAAAAATGTATGACCTGGTACAGGAGAGAACAGCATCCCTTGCTGACGAGGACAGAAGAAAAGTGCTGTTCCTGTTCCAGTACGATGAAAACACGATGATCACCTCCGGCTCGAGCTTCTTCGGCCAGTGGTGGTGCGATGCGGTCGGAGCCGTCAACGCCGCAAACGAGGTGAGCGCCGACAACTCGAATGCCGCGATCACAATGGAGCAGGTGTATGAGTGGGATCCGGATGCCATCGTGATCACCAACTTCACCCAGACCCAGCCGGACGACCTGTACAACAACAATATCGGAGACGATGACTGGAGCACCGTATCGGCAGTGAAGAACGGCCAGGTATTCAAGATGCCGCTCGGAACCTACCGGACCTATACTCCCGGAGTCGATACACCCATGACCCTGGAGTGGCTGGCCGTCAGCCTGTATCCGGATCTTTTCCCGGAATTTGACCTGGCGGCCGACGTGCGGTCTTATTATGCCGACCTTTACGGTGTCGAACTGACCGACGAACAGATCGAAGCCATGTACCATCCCGCTTCGGCGGCCGGTTCATGGAAATAAAAAGGAGCGTTCTTCCTTGGAACAGAAAAGGAAATTCATTATCTGGACAATCATCATGCTGATATTGACCGCAGCTTTTTCCCTGCTCGCGCTATGCGTCGGGCAGTTTCGCATCGAGCCGGCCCGTGTGTTTAAGGAGCTGGCGGGAGTGGCTGCCGGTGAAAAGGACAATGTCAGGACGGTGCTCTTTAACATCCGGCTTCCCCGGATCGGTATGGCGCTGCTGGCCGGGGCCGGGATGGCTTCCTCCGGCGCTGCCTTCCAGAGCCTGTTCGGCAACCCGCTGGCAACGCCGGATACGCTGGGAGTAGCCAACGGGGCGTCTTTCGGCGCCGCGCTTGGGATCCTTCTGGGCGGCGGGCAGGTGAAAGTGCAGCTGATCGCGCTGTTTTTCGGCCTGCTGTCGGTCATCCTGGTCTTTGCGGTCACCCGCGGAATGGGAGGCCGGTCGCCGTCGCTTTTGATGGTCATCCTGGCGGGACTGGTGATCAGCTCCCTGTTTTCAGCCCTGGTCTCTTTGGTAAAGTATGTGGCTGACCCGCAGGATGTACTTCCGGTCATCACGTTCTGGCTGCTCGGAAGCTTTTCCGGGATAACCAGGAATGCGATTATTTTGAGTGCACCGCTGATCCTGGCGGGAACCGTGCTGATCTTTTTGCTGCGTTTCCGGCTCAATGCGCTGTCCCTTCCGGAGGATGAGGCCAGATCTCTGGGCGTCGACCTTCGCAGAGTGCGTATCCTGGTGGTCGCCGCTGCCGCCATGACGACGGCGGCCGTGGTCTCCGTATGCGGTGTGATCGGCTGGGTTGGTCTTCTGATCCCGCATATCTCCAGGATGCTGTTCGGAAATGACAATCGGCTCGTCGTTCCGGCATCGGTCACCTCCGGCGCTCTTTTCATGCTGCTGGTGGATACACTTGCCAGGACGCTGACGGCTTCGGAGATTCCGGTCTCCATTCTGACGGCCGTGATCGGGGCACCGCTGTTTATTATCCTGCTTCGGAGAACGGGAGGGCTGCGTCAATGAGTATTGAGATATGTGCAGGCTCTTTTGCCTATCAGAAGGGAAAAGATGTCCTGACCGATGTCAGTCTTTATGCCGGCCCGGGTGAAGTGGCGGCGATCCTGGGACCGAACGGCGTCGGAAAAACGACCCTGTTAAAATGCATGCTGGGGTTCCTGCCCTGGGACCACGGCATGACCAGGATCGACGGGACGGATATACGCAAGATCAGGGGAAAAGCCCTCTGGAGAAAGGCCGCCTATGTTCCGCAGGCGAGGGAAAATGCGTTTGCCTACAATACAGAGGATATGGTCCTGCTTGGACGGAGTCCTTACCTGGGAGATTTCTCGGTCCCGGGAAAAGAAGACAGGGAAGCGGCCATGGAGGCAATGGAGATGGCCGGCATCACCCACCTGATCGGCAAAAGCTGCGCCAGGATAAGCGGGGGCGAACTGCAGATGGTCCTGATCGCCAGAGCGCTGGCAGCCAGGCCGGATATCCTGGTACTTGATGAGCCGGAATCGGGACTCGATTTCCGGAACCAGATCGCAGTGCTCGATCTGATCCGTCGTCTGTGCAGTGAGAAAAACCTGACGGCGGTTATGAATACACACTATCCGGACCATGCACTCCGGATCAGTGACCAGGCGCTGGTATTGATGGGCGGAGGTATGCATCTTTACGGGCGGACAAAAGCAATTCTTACAAAGGAACACCTTCGCGCCGCTTTCGGAGTCGAGATCGCTCTTCAGACTGAGACGATCGGCAGCCGGGAGTATTCCTCGGTGATACCGCTGGAACTGCTGGATAAAAATGAATCCGCGTTTTTCTGAGCCAGGAGAAGTACTATGAATAAAAATGAGAACACACTGAACACGGCTCCGTCGTCGGTCCGCACTCACATCGGTTTCTTCGGCCGGATGAATGCCGGGAAATCATCGCTGATCAATGCGCTTACGAAGCAGGAAGTCTCGATCGTCTCCCCTCAGCCGGGCACGACCACGGATGTAGTCCGCAAGCCGATGGAGATTCACGGGATCGGTCCGTGCATACTGGTGGATACAGCCGGGTTTGATGACTCCGGCTCACTCGGAGAAAAACGTGCGCAGGCGGCCAGAAAAGCCTCCATGAGCACGGACATGGCCGTTGTCGTCCTCTCCGGAGAGGAGACACCGGATGAATGGGCAATGGAAAAGAAGTGGCTGGAAGATTTTGAAAAAGACCGTATTCCCGTGATCGTAGTCCTGACAGCGTCTGACCGGCGGGTAGACGACGAAAACGAAAAGATCCTGGGACTGATCAGCCAAAGACTCGGCAGGGAGGCGGTTACGGTCAGCTCTGTCACGGGCAGGGGGATCGAAGATCTTAAGAACGCCCTGATAACGGCGGCTCAGAAGGCATCAGCGCTCATTCCGGAGCGCATGATCCTGGGAGACCTCGTGAAGGAGAAGGATACCGTACTGCTGGTCATGCCGCAGGATCCCCAGGCTCCCGAAGGAAGACTGATCCTTCCGGAGGTCCAGACCATCCGCGAGACGCTGGACCGGCACTGCATCGCCATGTGTGTCCAGCCCGGTGAGATGGAAGATGCTCTTTCGATGCTTAAATCCCCGCCGGCATTGGTGGTCTGCGATTCGCAGGTCTTTGACTATGTCAGCGAAAGATGCCCGGCCGGAAGCTCTCTGACATCCTTCTCCGTCCTTTTTGCGGCGTGGAAAGGAGATATCGGTTACTACACCAGGAGCGTTAGAAAGATCGATACACTGACGGAGAATTCCAAAGTCCTCATCGCCGAGTGCTGCACGCATGCGCCGATGGATGAAGATATCGGCAGGGTGAAGATCCCCGCCCTTCTGCGGAAGAAGGCCGGCAAAGGCCTTCAGGTGGATGTGACGGCGGGCGCGGATTTTCCGGAAGACCTGGCTTCCTATGACCTCGTTATACAGTGCGGCGCCTGCATGTTCAACCGACGGTACGTATGCGCGAGGATCGACAAGGCTAAGGAAGCTGGTGTGCCGATGACGAATTACGGGATCACGATCGCTTACCTGAAAGGGATCCTGGACAAAGTGGATTATTGATAAGGCGGATGTCGTCAGATGCGCGCACCGCGTACGGAAGTGGAGGAATAACGATGGCACAGGAAACGGAAAACAGCAGGATCGCGGTACTGGCGATCGTCGTGGAGGAACAGGAGAGCGCGGTTAAGATCAATGAACTGCTGCATGAATACGGCCGCTATATCATCGGGCGGATGGGGATCCCCTATCCGGCAAGAGGCATGTCGCTGATCAGTGTGGCGATCGATGCTCCGGCGGACGCGATCAGTGCGCTGACCGGGAAGCTGGGGAAGATCGAGGGTGTGACAGTCAGGACCGCTTACTCGAAAGTGTGAAAAAGTTTTTGAGGATCAGGCAATGAAGATGGAAGAAACAAAACAGCTGATCGATACTCTTTTTGAAAAAGCCGACCTGGAAAGCAAACAGCTGGAAGCACTCATCGATTCGAGAAACGATGAAGCAGCTTCGTACCTGTTTGAGAAAGCCAGGGTGCGCCGACAGGAAAACTACGGGAACAAGGTCTTTCTGCGCGGACTGATCGAGTTTACGAACTTCTGCCGCAACAACTGCTACTACTGCGGCATCCGAAGCGGAAACAGAGGATGTGAGCGCTACCGGCTCAGCGCGGATGAGATCGCACAGTGTGCGGACCGCGGATATGAACTCGGTTTTCGGACCTTCGTCCTGCAGGGCGGAGAAGATCTGTGGTATACGGACGAAATGATCGCCGGCATCGTCATGCGTCTTAAAGAGGCTCATCCTGACTGCGCCGTGACGCTCTCGATCGGTGAGAGAAAGAAGGAGACCTACAGGCTGTGGTATGAGGCAGGTGCTGACCGGTACCTGCTGCGGCATGAGACTGCCGATAAAGAGCACTATGAAAAACTGCACCCGTCTTCCATGAGCTTTGAGAACCGGATGCGGTGCCTGTATGACCTCAAAGAGATCGGTTTTCAGACCGGTGCCGGGATGATGCTGGAATCCCCGTTCCAGACGACAGCTCATATCGTGAAGGACCTCCGGTTTATGCAGGACTTAAAGCCGGAGATGATCGGCATCGGACCGTTCATCCCGCATAAGGATACTCCCTTCCGGGACCGGAAAGCCGGGAGTGCTCAGCTGACGCTCTTCATGCTCGGCATCCTGCGCCTGATGTTCCCGGAAGCGCTCATTCCCGCAACGACGGCTCTCGGAACGGTGGACGGCCGGGGACGTGAGAAGGGAATAGAAGCCGGGGCGAATGTGGTGATGCCTAACCTGTCGCCGGCAGGTGTGAGAGAAAAATACCTGCTTTACGACGGAAAGATCTGTACCGGTGACGAGGCGGCCGTGTGCATCGACTGCATGAAAAGACGAATCGCCTCTGTCGGATGCGAAGCGGTGGTCGCCAGGGGAGATGCGAAAGGGTTCCCGGTGAGAGAGGCTTAAACCGTTCTTATACAGGCCGCGCGGGAGTGATAATACCTTGACAAAGAAGAGCCGATTCTTGTATACTTTCTATACCTATGAGTGCTGATAGAAATATATTGTCAGACAAATTGTACAAGGAGGATATTATGGCTCGTCTAAGTGAAACAGCTGTCGCAAAGATCAATGAAATTTGCGACAGGTACGCCGACGAACGAACTCCTCTGATGATGATCCTCAGTGACATCCAGAAGGAGTACGGCTACATTCCGCTTGAAGTTCAGCAGATCGTTTCTGAAAGAACCGGCGCCAGCGTAGCAGAGATTTATGGTGTGGTGACATTCTACTCATTCTTCTCCCTTAAACCCAAGGGAAAATTCGTGGTAGGCTGCTGCCTGGGAACCGCCTGTTATGTAAAAGGCGCCCAGCAGGTCATCGACAAATTCTCTGAAATCCTGGGCATTGGTCCCGGCGAGACGACCGAAGACGGAATGTTTACGATCGATGCACTCCGCTGCATCGGCGCATGCGGTATCGCCCCTGCGGTATCCATCAACGGCAAGGTCTATCCCAAGGTCGCTGTCAACAGCGTTCCGAAGATCGTTGAAGAACTTCGAAAGGAAGGAGGCGCTGCGTAATGATCAAGAGTTTTGAAGAACTGGCTCAGAAACAGGCGGCATGTACCTCCTGCCTGGAGGCAAAATTTAAAGGTGAAACCGGAAAACGCGCTGTCATGCTCTGCGGCGGTACCGGATGTCTTTCCTCCAATTCCGCGGAGATCAGGGAAAAATTCGTGCAGATCATCGAGGAAAAGGGTCTGTCTGACAAGATTACCGTCAATCAGGTAGGCTGCTTCGGTTTCTGCTCCCAGGGACCGTTTGTCAAGATCTATCCCGAAAATACTCTGTACCGCATGGTCAGCCTGGACGATGTTGAAGAGATCGTCGAAAAAGACCTGGTCGGCGGAGAGATCGTTGACCGCCTTCTGTATGTCGATCCCGCCACACAGGAAAAGGTAGCAAGCCAGGAAGACATCACATTCTACAAAAAGCAGGTCCGTATCGCACTTCACGGCTGCGGACGCATCAATCCCGAGGATATTGACGAAGCCCTCGGCTCAGGTGCATTTGAAGGCCTTGCAAAAGCCCTTAAGATGGACCGCGCGGATGTAATCAAGGAAATCCTTGACTCCGGTCTTCGCGGACGCGGCGGCGGCGGATTCCCCACCGGACGCAAATGGCAGTTTGCCTATGCTCAGCCGGACGGCGAAAAATATGTCGTCTGCAACGGTGACGAAGGTGACCCGGGTGCATTCATGGATCGTTCCATCCTTGAAGGTAATCCCCTGGCAGTCATCGAAGGTATGGTCATTGCCGGTTATGCGATCGGCGCTCAGAACGGTTACTTCTATGTCCGTGCCGAGTATCCCATCGCTGTGAACCGTCTGCGCATCGCCATCAGACAGGCTGAAGAGATCGGCCTTCTCGGCGATAACATCCTGGGAACGGATTTCTCATTCCGCTGCCATATCCGCCTCGGCGCCGGCGCTTTCGTCTGCGGTGAGGAGACAGCCCTGCTGAACTCCATCCAGGGCCAGCGCGGTATGCCGCGTCCCCGTCCGCCTTTCCCGGCGGTCAAAGGTCTGTGGGACTGCCCGACCATCGTCAACAACGTCGAAACACTTGCCTGCGTACCGTGGATCATGAGAAACGGCGCTGCGGAATTCGCAAAATACGGAACCGAGCGCTCCAAGGGCACCAAGGTGTTCGCACTGGGCGGCAAGGTCAACAACGTCGGCCTTGTGGAAGTTCCGATGGGAACCACGCTGCGTGAGCTGATCTATGATATCGGCGGCGGCATCCCCAACGGCAAGAAGTTCAAAGCCATCCAGACCGGCGGACCGTCCGGCGGATGTCTTACCGAGAAAGACCTGGATGCCGAGATCGACTTCGACAACCTGGTCGCCAAAGGTTCCATGATGGGTTCCGGCGGAGCCATCGTCATGGACGAAGACAACTGCATGGTTGACGTGGCCAAGTTCTACATGGATTTCATCTGCGATGAGTCCTGCGGTAAGTGCTCACCCTGCCGTATCGGTACCAAGCGTATCCTTGAGTATCTGACAAAGATCTGCGACGGCAAGGGCACCATGGAAGATTTCGATCAGCTCGAACAGCTGGCGACTACCATCAAGACCGGTTCTCTTTGCGCTCTGGGCCAGACGGCGGCTAACCCCATCGTCTCCACCATGAAGCAGTTCAAGGACGAGTACATCGCTCATATCGTGGATAAGAAATGTCCGGCAAAGGTCTGCAAGAACCTGATGAGCTACCACATCAATACGGATATCTGCAAGAAGTGCTCGCTCTGCCAGCGTCAGTGCCCGGTCGGTGCGATCTCCGGCCAGGTCAAGGTCGGCCCGTTCGTTATCGACCAGGAGAAGTGCATCAAGTGCGGCATGTGCATGTCCTCTTGTAAGTTCCACGCTATCGAGAAGATATAAGGGAGGCTTTAGAATGTCAAAAGTGAATATTAAAATCGAAGGAATCCCTTATCAGGTCGACGAGGGTCTGACGATTCTTGAAGCTGCCCGTCAGTGCGGCTATGAGATTCCTTCTCTGTGCGCTTTTAACCACGGCGAATGCAACCGCGGTTCATGCCGTGTCTGTCTTGTGGAAGCTACCGGTGCCCGCGGCCTGGTTGCATCCTGCGTATACCCTGTGAATGAAGGCATGGAGATCACCATCTCCTCCCCGAAGGCTGTGGCGGCCCGCCGCGCTTCAGTGGAACTGCTTCTTTCCAATCATTCCATGTACTGCCAGCAGTGCGACAAGAACGGAAAGTGCGAACTTCTTCATGTCGCCGAAGTGACCGGCGCCAGAGAGCATATGTTTGAAGGATCCAAGACACCGACATATTATGACGATGTCAATCCTTCCATCGTCCGCGACACTTCCAAGTGTATCCTGTGCGGACGCTGCGTCGCCCGCTGCGCGAATGCGCACGGCAACGGCGTACTGGGCTTCGAGAACCGCGGCTTCAATGCCATGATCGCTCCCGCCCAGAACCGCAACTTCTCCGACTCTCCGTGTATCCTGTGCGGACAGTGCGTCAGCGTATGTCCCACCGGTGCCCTTATGGAGAAATCCGAGATCGCCAAGGTCGACGAAGCGTTTGCCCAGGGCAAATATGTGGTCGTCCAGACAGCTCCGGCAGTCCGTGCTTCCCTCGGTGAAGAATTCGGCATGAAGATCGGAACACCCGTGACCGGCAAGATGGCAGCTGCCCTCCGCCGTCTGGGCTTCAAGAAAGTCTTCGATACCAACTACGGCGCAGACCTGACCATCATGGAAGAGGCCAACGAACTGCTCGGCCGCATCAAGAACGGCGGAGTCCTTCCGATGATCACTTCCTGCTCACCGGGCTGGATCAATTATGCTGAGTATTATTACGGCGATCAGCTTGATCACCTTTCCAGCTGCAAATCCCCGCACGAGATGCAGGGTGCCATCATCAAGCATTACTATGCTGAGAAGATCGGCGTGAAGCCGGAAGATATGTTTGTTGTCTCCATCATGCCCTGTACCGCCAAGAAGTTCGAGAAAGAACGTGAACAGCTGGTCACCAGAGGCCTGAAGGATGTCGACGCCGTTCTCACCACCAGAGAGCTCGGCAGACTGATCAAGAGAAGCGGCATCAACTTCGCGAAGCTTCCGGATGAAGAGTTCGATATGGACATCATCGGCGATTACACCGGTGCGGGCGTCATCTTCGGCGTCACCGGCGGTGTTATGGAAGCGGCTCTTCGTACCGCTTACTTTGCCCTTACCGGCAAGGAGCACGAGGCCATCAAGTTTGAAGCTGTCCGCGGCTTTGACGGCATCAAGGAAGCCAGCATCGACATCAACGGCACGGTCGTTAACGTGGCTGTGGCTCACGGCATGAAGAATGCCAAGGTCCTGCTTGACCAGATCCGTGCAGGTGAGAGCAAATATCACTTCATCGAAGTCATGGGCTGCCCGGGCGGCTGCATCAACGGCGGCGGTCAGTCCTACGTCCGTGAGTGCTTCCTTCCGAACGAAGACCTTGACATCATGGATACCTACAAGGAGAAACGTGCACAGGCACTGTACTCTGAGGATGAGCGCCAGGTGCTGCGTCAGTCCCACAACAATCCGCAGATGAAGGCGATCTACGCTGAGTTCCTCGGCGAGCCGAATTCTCATCTGGCACATGAACTGCTTCATACCAGCTATGCTGCAAGGGAGCCGTTCAACGAGATCTGAATTTGATAACAGGGGACACTCCTCTATAGGAGTGTCCTCGAATGGATCGTTAAAGAACAACAAAGAACAAATTCAAGGATCTTAAGCTATTTGCCGCATTTGAAAATGCTGCGGCATAAGCTGAAGATCCTTTTGGATTTGTCCTTTGTTGTTTCTTCTTTGCAAATAATGAGGACTGCCCTCTGTGACAGGGAGATGACTGGGGACAAGTCCTTTGTGAAAAGTTTACTGAATAAAAGTATTACCCTGTTCCAACGGGGACGTTACCGCAGCGCCGGTACTTGGCAAGAGCTTTAGCTCGAGCCTTACGTACCGCTGCGCGAGGTAAGAGCGAGAGCGTTCCCCGTGGAACAGGGTAATATTTTTTTTTTAATCTTTTTAAGCTTAAGGACAGCTCCCTGTCATCGAAAAGATTGCGGTAAATAAGTATGTCAGGCAAAAAGACCTTGATTAAAATCGGGCAATTGACTATACTTTTTACTTAGTGAGGAGGTCTGACAATGAGCAGTGATAATAAAACAACAAAACAGCTGATGCTTGGCAATAAAGCGGTCGCCAGAGGCCTTTATGAAGCCGGTGTGTGCTTTATTTCCAGTTATCCGGGAACTCCCAGCACGGAGATCACCGAGGAGGCTGTGAAATATGACGAGATCTATTGTGAGTGGGCGCCGAATGAGAAAGTCGCCATGGAAGCGGCCTTCGGAGCATGTCTTGCGGGGCGCCGTTCTTTCTGTGCCCAGAAGCATGTGGGACTGAACGTGGCCGCAGATCCGCTCTATACCATGTCCTATACAGGCGTGAACGCAGGCATGGTGATCGGCGTGGCGGATGACGCCGGCATGCATTCTTCCCAGAATGAGCAGGACAGCCGCCATCACGCGATCGCAGCGAAAGTACCGATGATCGAGCCGTCCGATTCGGCGGAAGCGCTTGCCTTTACGAAGACAGCCTATGAGATCTCCGAAAAGTTCGATACGCCGGTACTGATCAAGATGTGCACGCGTGTGGCACATTCCCAGTCCGTTGTGGAGACCGGGGAGCGCGTCGTCCCGGAAAAGGCATATGAGAAGAACATTGCCAAGTATGTCATGATGCCGGGCAACGCCAAAAAGCGTCATCCCATCGTGGAGGAGAGAACGAAAGCCCTGATCGCTTATGCGGAAGAGTCACCGCTCAACCGCGTGGAGATGGGAGGTACGGAACTGGGAATCATCACCGCATCCACTTCCTACCAGTACGTGAAAGAAGTCTTCGGTGACAGCGTCAGCGTCTTAAAACTGGGCATGACCAATCCGCTGCCGGAGAAACTGATCCGCGATTTCGCTGCCAAAGTAGATAAACTGGCCGTGGTTGAGGAACTCGATCCGATCATTGAGGACCATGTCAGGAAACTTGGCATTGAAGTGACCGGAAAGGATGTCCTGCCGGTCTGCGATGAATTCTCCCAGAACCTGATCGCAGAAGCCTTCGGGAAAGAAGTGACTCCGGGTCCGGCCCTGGATGAGCCCCTTCCGGCAAGGCCTCCCGCAATGTGTGCCGGATGTCCTCACAGGGGACTGTTCTATACCCTGAAGAAGAATAAATGCACGGTGCTCGGCGATATTGGCTGCTATACTCTTGGCGCGGTCGCCCCGCTCGGCGCGATCGAGATGACCCTTTGCATGGGCGCGTCCATCGGCGCGGTCCACGGCTTCAACAAGATGCTGGGTGAGGAGAGCGAAGGCAGGACGGTCGCCGTGATCGGTGATTCCACCTTCATGCATTCGGGCATGACGGGCCTTGCCAACGTGGCCTACAACCAGTCCAATTCCACGGTCATCATCCTGGACAATTCGATCACGGGCATGACCGGACACCAGCAAAACCCGACGACCGGCTACAACATCAAGGGAGATCCTGCAGGCAGGATCGATCTTGAAGCACTCTGCCGTTCAATGGGCTTTGAAAACGTCCGCGTGGTCGATCCCTACGACCTTGCCCAGTGCGACAAGGTGCTGAAGGAAGAACTGGCGAAAAAAGCACCTTCCGTGATCATCTCCAGAAGGCCGTGCGCACTGCTCAAATATGTGAAGCACAAAGCACCGCTTCAGGTCAACACGGATAAATGCATCGGCTGCACCTCCTGCATGCGCATCGGATGTCCGGCTATTTCCATGAAGGAAGGAAAGGCCCATGTGGACAATACGCTCTGCGTCGGATGCGGCGTATGTACGCAGCTGTGCCCGAAGAGCGCGTTTGAATCTACGGAGAAGGAGGGGTGAAGATGGAAACGAAGAATATCATGATCGTCGGAGTCGGCGGACAAGGTTCGCTGCTGGCAAGCAAACTTCTGGGACATCTTCTGCTCTCGCAGGGATATGACGTCAAGGTTTCCGAAGTGCATGGCATGAGCCAGCGAGGCGGAAGCGTCGTCACCTATGTGCGCTACGGAGACAGAGTCTGTTCACCGGTGATCGACAAGGGCGAGGCAGACCAGATCGTCTCCTTCGAGGTGCTGGAAGCGGCCAGGTGGCTGTCCTACTTAAAGAGGGACGGCGTCATCGTAACCAACACGCAGCAGATCGATCCGATGCCGGTCATTACCGGGGCGGCAAAGTATCCGGAAGACCTCGTGGAAAAGATGAAAGCGACCGGAGCGAAGGTCGATGCGCTTGACTGTCTGAAACTTGCCAGAGAGGCAGGTTCGGTCAAGGCAGTCAATATCGTTCTGCTCGGCCGGCTTTCCCATTACTTTGATCTTCCGCTTGAAGCTTGGTTCAAAGCCATGGAAGACATCGTCCCAGCAAAGTTCCTCGAGATGAATAAGAAAGCATTTGAGCTTGGCAGGAATGCATAAGACTCATTGCCCATAGCAACACCAAATGAAGCAGCCAAAGGAGTTTTTATGGAAAGGTATTACCAGGAAGAGATCGAATGCGCCCCGCGCGAGAAGATCAAACAGATCCAGGATGAAAAACTGGTGAAACAGATCCGGCATGTCTGGGACAATGTTCCCTACTACCGCAAAAAGATGGAAGAGAAGGGAGTCACTCCGGATGATATTAAATCGACGGATGACCTGTATAAGCTTCCCTTCCTGTCAAAGGAAGACCTTAGGGTTTCATACCCTTACGGACTTTTGGGAAAACCGCTTTCGGAGTGTGTAAGAATCCAGTCTACATCCGGCACGACAGGCAAGAGAGTGGTGGCGTTCTATACCCAGCATGATATCGATCTGTGGGAAGATTGCTGTGCCCGTGCCATCGTGGCGGCCGGCGGAACAAATGAGGATGTCTGCCAGGTATCCTACGGCTACGGCCTCTTTACCGGCGGTCCGGGACTCAACGGCGGTTCACACAAGGTGGGATGTCTGACCGTTCCCACCAGTTCCGGCAATACAGACAGACAAATCATGTTCATCATGGATCTTTCGACGACCATTATGTGCTGTACTCCCAGCTACGCTGCCTTCCTGGGCGAGCGCATGAAGGAAATGGGCTACGGACCGGACGATATTCCGCTCAAAGCCGGTATCTTCGGCGCAGAAGCCTGGAGCGAGGAGATGCGCAGGGATATCGAAGCCACTATGGGCATCAAGGCTTACGATATCTACGGCCTTACCGAACTTTCCGGCCCGGGTGTCGCTTTTGAGTGCTCCGCCCAGAAGGGTATGCATATCAACGAGGACCATTTCATCGCCGAGATCATCGATCCGGATACCGGAGAGGTCCTTCCCGAAGGAACACAGGGCGAACTGGTCTTTACCGCGATCGATAAAGAAGCCTATCCCATGATCCGCTACCGCACCAAGGATATCTGTACGCTGACACGTGAAAAATGCTCCTGCGGCCGCACTCATGTGCGTATGGGCAAGCCCAGAGGAAGAAGCGATGACATGCTGATCATCCGCGGCGTCAATGTATTCCCGAGCCAGATCGAGACCGTCCTGCTCAACCAGGGTTATGCAGCCAACTACCAGATCATCGTAGACCGCGTGAACAACACGGATACTTTCGATGTGCACGTAGAAATGACTCCTGAGATGTTCACGGATAATATCGGTGAGATCGAGGATCGCCAGAAGTCCCTGATGGATGCCCTCAAGGCTATGCTGGGCATCAAGGCGAAAGTGACGCTGGTCGCTCCCAAGACGATCGCAAGAAGCGAAGGCAAGGCTGTCAGAGTAATCGACAAACGTAAGATCTGAAGAAAGGAGAAGCAGATATGAGTATCAAACAGATCTCTGTTTTTCTGGAGAACAAGCCCGGCACCCTCAAGAAGATGACCGGCGTGCTGGCAGATCACCAGATCGATATGCGCGCGCTCTCCATCGCGGAGACCAAGGACTTCGGCATCGCCCGCATCATCGTGGATGATGTCCTGGCTGCGGTAGGCGTACTTAAGGACGCCGATTTTGTCGCCAGCCTGACAAGCGTGCTGGCGGTAGCCGTACCGGATGAACCGGGCGGACTGGACAAGATGCTGCAGATCTTTGCGGATGCGAAGGTCAACATCGAGTACATGTACGCATTCATCGGCGGCGCAGACACCAAGCACGCCTACATGATCTTCCGCGTGACAGATACAAAGGACGCGGAAGCCAAGCTCAAGAACAAAGGACTGAGGATCATGACGCAGGAGGAGATGGCAAATCTCTGATCCTGCACCGGCCATATTCAGTGAATTTACAGAACAGCATACACCCGTATTTCCCTCGGGGACCGCTCCCGCTTAAACCTCGCGCAGCGGTACTAAGGCTCAGCCTTGCAGCTTCGCCAAGTACCGGCGCTGCGGTTATGTCCCCTCCGGGAAACAGGGTGTATGCTGTTTTTATGTCAAAGCATGACCGGCGCTGGAAACAGATCTGCACGGGGGGAGAAGAATGCCTGCCGGAGCATTTCCACCATTGTGAGCAGTCCTGATCTTCACCGCCGGAACTGAAACCAACGGGGAAAGAATCGAATTAAATTGTCTGCATGAAAAAGCATCCATACTTCCCGGAGGGGACATATCCGAGCGCCGGTACTTGGCGAGGCTTTGGCCGAGCCCTTAGTACCGCTGCGTGAGGATCGAGCGGAAGCGCTCCCCGAGGGAAGTATGGATGCTTTTTTATAGTTAAATTAAATTTTTACAGAACAGCGATCAGGACTGGTTCTGCTTCTCCACCAGCCTCTCGCCGCAGTAGATCTGCCTCAGCTTCGGCTTGTCGATCTTGCCGGTGGCGTTGCGGATGACATCGGCAAAGATGACTTTCCTGGGCCTCTTGTATCTGGGCAGATCCAGGCAGAAGCGGTCTACTTCTTCCTGGTCCATGGTCATGCCTTCCCTGACCTGGATGATCGCGGCAGCGATCTCACCAAGACGCGGATCGGGCAGGCCGATGACGGCGACATCGTGAATCTTGGGATTGGCCGCCAGGAAGCTTTCGATCTGTACCGGATAAAGGTTTTCACCGCCGGAGATGATAACGTCTTTTTTACGGTCGACCAGGAAGATGAATCCGTCTTCATCCTGCCGGGCCATATCTCCGGTATGGAGCCAGCCGTTTTCAAGCACTTCTTTGGTCGCTTCCGGGTTCTTATAGTATTCCACCATCACGCCGCCGCCCTTGACGCACAGCTCACCGACTTCGCCCTGTTTGACGATATTGTTGTTTTCGTCGACGATCTTGGTCTTCCAGTTAAGGCCGGGAACACCGATCGCACCGACTTTATGGACGTTATCCATTCCCAGATGGACACAGCCGGGACCGGTCGATTCGGAAAGGCCGTAGTTGGTGTCATATTTGTGGTGCGGGAAATACTCGAGCCATCTGCGAATCAGGCTGGGGGGCACGGGCTGAGCGCCGATGTGCATCAGCCGCCACTGGCTGAGCTTGAAGTCTTCAATGCGCAGCTTTCCGGAATCGAGGGCGGCCAGGATATCCTGAGCCCAGGGCACGAGCAGCCAGACGATGGTGCATCCTTCGGCAGATACAGCCTGGAAGATCGCTTCCGGGGAATTTCCCTTTAACAGGACTGCGCGGCTGCCGGTGTAGAGAGAACCGAACCAGTGCATCTTCGCTCCGGTGTGATACAGGGGCGGAATGCACAGGAAGTTGTCATTTTTTGTCGTGGCGTGATGGACCGCCTCCATCTTGGCCGACTGGGAAAGCGCTGAGTGCTTGAGCAGGATCGCCTTGGGGAAGCCTGTCGTTCCGGAGGAGAAATAGATCGCGCCGTTGTCCTCTTCCCTGACCAGGATCAGCGGGGCGCTTGAGGCACAGTTGGATACCTGGCGGAAATAGTCTTCTGCATAAGGCGGACACTGATCACCCACGAAATAGAGGAGGGTGTTGTGCTTGATCTTTCCGGCGATATCCTCCACGCGGCCGATAAATTCGGGGCCGTAGAAGAGTACATCCGAATCGGAAGCATCCAGGCAGTATTCGATCTCTTCGGCGGTAAAACGGAAGTTTAACGGCACGGCTACGGCACCGGCTTTCAGGATGCCGAAATAGATGGGAAGCCACTCCAGGCAGTTCATCAGAAGAATGGCACATTTCTGGCCGGGCAGAATTCCGCGTTCGATCAGCATATTGGCTACACGGTTGGCTTTTTCGTCAAAGACGGACCAGGTGATTTGTCTGCGGTAAAAGGAAGAAGAGGTAGGCTGAATAAGCTCATACTCTTTCCAGGTGACGCGCTGTTCCTCGCGGATCTGGGGATTGATCTCCACCAGGGCCACTTCATTGCCGTATAATTTGCTGTTTCTCTCCAGCAGGTCTGTGATAGGCATAACGGACAGTCCTTTCTCTATTGTTCTTGTATTTTTTATTTGCCGCACATGTTTGACTTTTGCGGTTTAAACCATTAAAGAATACCGTGTTTCTGCGGAATTGTCAAGTCAGGCAGCCGTTTATCTTTTTGCTTGATTTTTCTTTTGACCTGCTGTATACTTTAGCAAGCCGACGCTTTAAAGCGTTTAAGTGTTAAATTAGTTTTGTTAGGTAAGGAGAGAAAGCAACATGGCGATCAAAATTATCATGCTGGTCATATTCTTTGCGGTGATGGTCGGAATCGGCTTCTACTGCCGCAGGAATTCAACGGATGTAAGCGGCTTCGTATTGGGCGGGCGTTCCGTAGGCCCGTGGCTGACGGCCTTCGCATACGGAACAAGCTATTTCTCGGCGGTCATCTTTGTCGGTTATGCCGGACAGTTCGGCTGGAAATACGGAATCGCATCTACCTGGGTGGGTATCGGGAATGCCCTGATCGGATCGCTGCTGGCCTGGGTCATCCTGGGCAGGCGCACCAGAATCATGACGCAGCATCTGAACTCAGCGACCATGCCGCAGTTTTTTGAAGCGAGATACGGCAGCAGGGCGCTGAAGATCGCGGCCTCGATCATTACTTTCATTTTCCTGATCCCTTATACCGCTTCCCTGTATAACGGCCTTTCCAGACTGTTCGGGATGGCATTTGACATCGACTATTCGATCTGCGTGATCGTCATGGCGGTCCTGACCGGTATTTACGTCATCGCCGGCGGATATATGGCGACGGCGATCAATGACTTCGTACAGGGCATCATCATGCTTTTCGGCATCTGCGCCGTTATCGGCGCCGTTTTAAAGAGCCAGGGCGGTTTCCTTGCAGCGCTGAACGGACTTGGCCAGATCAGCGATGAGACAGTCTCGACCACACCCGGTGTGTTCAATTCTTTCTTCGGCCCCGATCCGCTTAATCTGCTGGGCGTCGTGATCCTCACGAGTCTCGGTACCTGGGGCCTTCCGCAGATGGTCCAGAAGTTTTACGCGATCAAGAGTGAAAAGTCCATCGCGACAGGCACGATCGTTTCTACGTTCTTTGCCCTGGTCGTCGCGGGCGGCTGCTACTTCCTCGGAGGTTTCGGCAGGCTCTTCTCTGACAAGATCGATATCGCCGCTAACGGCTTTGACAGTGTGGTACCGACAATGCTGGCCGGACTTCCGGATATCCTGATTGCGGTCGTGGTCATCCTGGTCCTCTCGGCTTCCATGTCGACCCTCTCATCCCTGGTGCTGGCTTCCAGCTCCACGCTGACGCTGGACCTGCTCAAAGGTAATGTCGTCAGGGACATGGATGAGAAAAAACAGGTGTCCATCATGCGCTGGCTGATCGTCGTTTTCGTGGCTATCTCCGTGATCATTGCCATTGTCCAGTACCGCTCGAATGTGACATTCATCGCGCAGCTGATGGGCGTTTCGTGGGGAGCACTGGCCGGTGCGTTCCTGGCTCCGTTCCTGTATGGTCTGTACTGGAAAGGCGCTTCAAGGATCGCTGTATGGTGCAGCCTGATCTTCTCGACCGTGGTGATGCTGGCCAACATGCTGGTAAGATCCTCCTTCCCGAAGCTGCTGCAGTCCCCGATCAACGCAGGTGCTTTCTGCATGATCGCCGGACTTGTGATCGTCCCGATCGTCTCACTCGTGACCCCGAAACCCGACAAAACAGTAGTGGACGAAGCCTTTGCCTGCTATGAGCGCAAAGTTCTGGTTCCGCAGAGAGAAGCACTTTCGGACGAACAATGATCATAGACTCTCATACGCATATTTTTCCTGAAAAAATTGCTGCGGCGACTGTTGAAAAACTCGCGGATGCCGCGCATATCCGGGCATGGACCGGGGCGACGGCCGAAAGTCTTTTAGCCTCACAGAAAAGAGCAGGGATCGACCTGGGAATCGCGCTTCCGGTGGCAACTTCGCCAACCCAGGTGGTCAAGGTCAATGACAGGTCGGCCAGGATCAATGAGAAATACCGGGAGGAGGGAATCTTCTCGCTCGGATGCATCCACCCCGAATTTGACGGATGGCATGAAGAACTGGGAAGGATCAGCAAGCTTGGCCTTCGGGGCATCAAACTTCATCCGGTCTACCAGAAGGTAGACATCGATGATATCCGTTTCCTGCGAATCATCGACCGGGCTGCGTCTCTGGGACTTGTAGTCGTAACTCATGCCGGGATCGATATCGGCATGGATGGGATCCGTTGTTCACCGGCCATGTGCCGGCATGTAGTCGATGAGATCGGACCATTCGGGTTTGTGCTCGCCCATATGGGTGGTTGGAGAAACTGGGACGAAGTGCCGCAGCTTCTGGCTGATACGGGAGTTTATCTGGATACTTCTTTCTCTGCTCCCGCGTTCGACAGGGCTGACGACGGCTACTGGTCTAAGGAGGAGACGAAAATGCTCTCTGCCGAAGAAATGGTTAGTATGATCCGGATCTTCGGCGCCGGAAGGATCCTGTTCGGGACGGACAGTCCCTGGGCAGACCAGGCGAGAGCTGTCTCATTCATAAGAAGCCTTTCTCTGACTGAAGAAGAAAAGGATGATATCCTTGGCGGAAACGCTCAGAGGCTCTTTTTCCCGGACACAGAATAGACAGAGCCGGCTGTAAAAACAAAGATATTCATGACGGCTGCGGCTTATCGGCTGCAGCTGTTTTTTGATGTCAGAGGCCGCACTTTCACGCCTGCCTCGTTTACGAAAAAGACATAGTGTGGTATGCTGATACCAGTGGTTTTCACCCGATTAAACGTGGTTTTTGATAAGGGAGGACGATTGCAATGAATGCAGAGCAGACATATCGTTACTGGCTTGAAAAACTGGATCCGCAGGATCCTTTGTATGCAGAACTTAAGCAGATCGAGGGTGACGAGGCGGAAATCACCGACCGCTTCTATCAGGATATTGAGTTCGGGACGGCCGGTCTTCGGGGCATCTGCGGCGCCGGCACGAACAGGATGAATGTGCTGACCGTGGGCAGGGCGACCCAGGGCATCGCCAATTATATCCTGAAGTCGGGACAGGATCCCGAAAAGGGCGTAGTGATCGCCTATGACTGCCGGTATCACTCCCGTGAATTTTCTGAACTGGTAGCCATGATCCTGGCCGGGAACGGCATCCGTGCTTATCTGTTCCCGTCCCTGCGCCCCACGCCGGAGCTTTCTTTCGCGATCCGTAAGCTCCATACCGTGTCCGGCATCAATATGACCGCCAGTCACAATCCGAAAGAGTACAACGGCTATAAGGTCTACTGGGATGACGGGGCCCAGATCTCCGGTGAGGTATCCGACGGGATGACCCGTGAGATCATGGCGCTCGACCTGTTTGATGAGTTTAAGCAGATCCCGCTCGAGAAAGCCGTGGAAAAAGGACTTATTCATATGCTCGGCGAGGACATGGACAGGAGCTATCTTGACTATGTCAAGAGCCTTTCTCTTCGCCCGGATGAGGAACTGGACAGATCGGTGGCAGTTGTCTACACTCCGCTGAACGGAGCCGGAAGCATTCCCATGTCGATCCTCGCCAAAGAGATGGGGTTTGAAAATTTCGTGATCGTTCCGGAACAGAAGGATCCCGATCCGGAGTTTACCACGGTAGGCTATCCCAACCCGGAAGACCACAGAGCTTTTGCCTTGTCTGAGGAATTGGGCAGCAGAATCGGTGCGGAAGTCCTGATCGCGACGGATCCGGATGCTGACCGCATGGCGATCGAGATCGCTGACGGAAAGGGCGGTTTTATCCCGCTTAACGGCAACCAGACGGGGGCCCTGCTGATCGCCTACAAGGCCAAAGCTTTGAAGGAGCACGGAGAACTTTCCGATAAAAGCGCCATGATCAAATCAATCGTCACCGGAAATATGGGCCGCGTGATCTGCGAGGATTACGGCATCCGCGTCTTTGAGGCACTGACCGGTTTCAAGAATATCTGCGGCGTGATCCCCAGAGCCGAGAAACTCGGCTATGACTACTTCTTCGGCTACGAGGAGAGCATCGGCTGCGCCCCGGGCGAGCCGGTCAGGGACAAGGATGGTATCGCGGCAGGCATGCTGATTGCTGAGATCGCCGCGTACTACAAAAAGAAAAATATGTCCATCGGTGACGCGCTTGAAGAACTGTATAAGAAGTACGGATATTTTGCGGAAGATCAGGTCTCTATCGTACTCAAGGGCCAGGCCGGCGCCGAGAAGATCAAGGCGCTCATGACGAAGCTGCGCGACGGAAAACCGCAGTCGTTCGGCCCGTTTAAGGTGAAGGAGACGGTCGACTATGTGAACGGATATGAAGATATCCCGGCTTCGAATGTGCTCAAGTTCACCATGACGGACGGCAGCTGGTTCTGCGCAAGGCCCAGCGGCACCGAGCCGAAGATCAAGTTCTACTATTATGCGGTCTCCGATGACAAAGCTCTCTCGGCCAGGCGGGTCGAAGACATGAAAGCGGCTGTCGGCGCGATGATCGATGAATAACTGTGACTGAGGGTGGTTGAATTTATGAAAATTTCCGGAATCAAAAAAATTCCGTTTATGGCGGCGCTCCTTGGCGCAGCCATGGATCTGTTTGCGCTCGCGTGGACTTTCAGGCCGGGCTTTGCGATGGACCCGGTGCTTCTC
>JBGUOI010000044.1:0-4576 GCA_045118075.1 Porcincola sp.
CGTGGCCTATCGCTATTTTACCACTGACCGCCGCAGCTTCATCGTCGCAGATACGCCGGGCCATGAAGAATACACGCGGAACATGGCCGTCGGCGCGAGCTTTGCGGATCTCGGTGTGATCCTGGTCGATGCCACGAAAGGCATTCTGGTCCAGACCCGGCGCCATGCGAGGATCTGTGCGCTCATGGGCATTCAGTATTTTGTCTTTGCAGTCAACAAAATGGACCTGGCGGAGTATGCGAAAGAGCCCTTCGAGAGGATCTGTACGCATATCGATGAGCTGAAAAATAACCTGGGGCTTCAGAACGTAAAGATCATCCCTCTCTCCGCGACGGAGGGGGAAAATGTTACCCGAAAATCGGAACGCATGGGCTGGTATGACGGCGAACCGCTGCTCGACTATCTGGAGACGGTGGAAATCGACACGGTCAGCCGTGAAGAGGGCTTTTATATGCCGGTGCAGAGGGTCTGCCGACCGGATCACACGTTCCGGGGATTCCAGGGACAGATAGAGGCGGGAGAGCTTCGGGAGGGTGATGAACTGACGTCGCTGCCCAGCGGCACCCGGGCAGCAGTAAAGGCAATCTATGTCGGTGAAGACCGGACTGCGTATGCTGTCCAGGGTCAGCCGGTCACGGTGGAACTCGATCAGGAGATCGACGTGTCCCGCGGCAGTGTTCTTGCAAAGGGCACGGCGCTCCGCACAGCCAGCCGGTTCGACGCCACACTGCTATGGATGGACGATGAGAGGTTCATCAACAGCCGCGCCATGTTCGTGAAGGTGGGCACACGCCTCATCCCGGGGAAAATCACAGGGATTCGTTATATCATCGACGTGAACACCGGGGAGCATCGGAATGCCCAGAGCCTTCAGAAAAATGAGATTGCACTCTGCTCTGTAGAGCTTTCGTCTCCTGCGGTACTCGATACATTTACAAATCACCGGACGCTGGGAGAACTGATCCTGATCGACCGGGTGACAAACGCAACCTCTGCCTGCGGCGTCATCGAGACGATCACTGACAGTCAGGGTCGTGGAGAGACCGAGGTCAGCCCCGAAGTCCGCGCGAAGTATATGGGGCAGACGCCCTATCTCATATTCGCCGACGACGCCTGCAAGGCAGGAGAGATTGAGCTGAAACTTCTTTCTCAGGGAATGCATACCATGCGTCTGTGTGTAAGCGGCGAGCACCTTATTTTCGCCGCGGATATCCTTCAGCGCGCAGGGCTTATCACAGTCATTTCCGGCGATCACCTTGACAAAGAAACGGAGGACAGGCTGCGAAAGAAGCTATACGCAGAGCTGATTCTGGACTTGCGGGAGGGCGGCCCTCAAAAGGACCGGCTTCTATACGAGAACATGGTAAACTACGTCTTTTCATGATGAAATTGCGGCTGTGGATAAAAAACAGATGCGGCGAGGCGGGAGAACAACAGGAAACATGAAGCAGGGAGGATGATGATCAAATGGAATATGACTGTGGATTTAATACAAAGCTCTTGCATGGAAAAACATCTAAAGGTTTTCCAAACAGGGAGATCCTTCCACCGATCTCGCAGGTTACAGCATTTCGTTATGACAGTATGGAGGAACTGGAAAGAGTTTTTTTACACAAGAGTATGGGCTATGCATATTCTCGTATCGGCAATCCGACCATTACAGCATTTGAACAAAGAATTCAGGAACTGGAGGGAGGGGCCGGCGCTGTTTGCTGCAGCAGCGGAATGTCCGCGATCACAGCCGCCCTCCTGTCGATTTGTGAGAGCGGGGATGAAATCATTGCCGGAAACTGTCTGTATGGAGGAACCATTGGTCTTTTTCATGATCTTGAAAAATGGGGAATCCATATCGTATATGTCAAAGATCTGACAGAGGAAACGGTAAAGCCGCTGATCAATGCACATACGAAGGCGATTTTTGGAGAATTGATTTCTAATCCCTCCCTGAAGGTTATGAATGTTCCGAGTATATCCCGCCTGGCACATGAAGCCGGAATTCCACTGATCGTGGATTCTACGACCGCGACGCCGTTTATCGCACGTCCGCTGGAATTGGGTGCGGATATCGTGATCCATTCGACTTCCAAATATCTAAACGGAGGAGGAAATTCGATTGGAGGGGTGATCGTAGATGGCGGGACATTTCGATGGAACTTTGAGAAGCATACTGCCCTGAGTGAGTTTAAAAAGTTTGGGAAACTGGCGCTTTCGGTAAGACTCAGGACGGATACCTGGGAGAATCTCGGAGGGTGTATGGCTCCCATGAATGCCTTCTTAAGCTATATCGGCACGGATACGCTGGGATTGCGTATGCAGAGGATCTGTGAGAATGCCGACAGGCTGGCACATGCACTTGATCAGATGAAGGGAATACAGGTCAGTTACCTCACGCTGCCTTCACATCCTTGTTATGAAGAGGCAAAGGATCTTCTTGATGGGTATGGAGGCGGTATTTTGAGCTTCAGGGCAGGGTCGAAGGAGCGTGCTTTCCGTATTATCAATTCTTTAAAGTATGCCTGTATCGCAAGCAATATCGGAGATGTAAGGACCCTGGTCATCCATCCGGCATCGACTTTGTACATCCAGGCAAGTAAAGAAGAAATGCAGGCAGCCGGTGTCTATGAGGATACCGTAAGGGTGAGTGTTGGAATAGAGAGCGCTGACGATCTGATCGCTGATTTTACAGAAGCGATAAACAATTCTCAGGAGGAAAAAGAAGATGAAAATTATAGTTTCAGGTGAAAAAAAGGAAGTTGCGGACAATCTTACTGTTGCGGCGCTGATCGAACAGGAGAAGGTGGAGACCCCGCAGTATGTGACAGTGTCCGTGAACGAGGAATTTATTGAGACAGGGTCATTTGCAGACCGGATTCTTCATGAAGGTGATGAGGTGGAGTTCCTTTACTTTATGGGAGGAGGGAAGTAATGGCATTTACCAATGAACAGCTGGAGCGATATTCCAGGCATATTATCTTAAAAGAGATCGGCGTGAAAGGCCAGAAGAAGCTGGCCGCCTCTAAAGTGCTGATTATCGGCGCCGGAGGTCTGGGGGCGCCTGCAGCCCTGTATCTGGCGGCTGCGGGGGTAGGGACGATCGGAATTGTGGACGCGGACGTCGTGGATCTTTCCAACCTCCAGCGGCAGGTGATACATACGACAGAGGATATTGGAAAGAAAAAGGTGGATTCGGCGGCCGAGACCATGCGGCAGATCAATCCGGATGTGACCGTTAACACCTATCATCAATTTGTTACCGGCGATAATATTTTAGATTTGATAGAAGGGTACGACTTCATTCTGGACGGGACGGATAATTTCCCGGCGAAATTTTTGATCAATGATGCATGTGTCATGGCAGGGAAACCGTTCTCTCATGCAGGGATCATCCGCTTTAAGGGACAACTCACAACAGTCATTCCGGGAGAAAGCCCCTGTTACCGCTGTATTTTTAAGGATCCGCCGCCGAAGGATGCTGTGCCTACATGCAGACAGGCCGGCGTGATCGGTGCTATGGGCGGCGTGATCGGATCGCTCCAGGCAATGGAGGCGATCAAATACATTACCGGAGCCGGAGAACTGCTGGCCGGATATCTGTTGACCTTTGATGCACTGTCCATGCAGTTTCGCAAGATCAAACTGCCTCCCCGTGGGAGCGGCTGCGCAGTATGCTCGGATCATCCGACGATCACGAAACTGATTGATTATGAACAGGCGGCGTGTGAACTGAAGAAATGAACTCCCGCAAACGAGTCTTGAATATGAGAATAACAATACAAAAATCAGAATTTGAAAAAATATATAATTATGCATTGTTACAGCTACCGGATGAGGCCTGCGGATTGATTGCAGGATATGATAAAGAGGATGGAAGCAGAGAAATCAGGAAGGTTTATCTTCTCACAAATACCGATCATACGAATGAACATTTTTCCATCGATCCAAGAGAGCAGCTGCAGGCAGTCCGGGAAATGCGGGCGGAAGGCCTTAAGCCACTTGGAAACTGGCATTCTCACCCGGAAACGCCTTCCAGACCTTCCGAGGAAGACAAAAGGCTGGCGAATGACCCAAATGCGTCATATCTGATCCTTTCTCTGGAGGAGAAGGAAAGGCCGGTCCTGAATGCATTTCATGTGGAATCTGTAAATGGAGACAAAGTGGTACGAAAAGAAGAACTGGTGATTGTTCAGGAGGTTGAAAATGGCTGATGCTGCGTATACGCCGACGGAAAAAGTAGATATTACGGATGTGGTCTGCCCGGTCACATTTGTGAAGACGAAAGTGGCTCTGGAGGAGCTGGAGGACGGACAGATCCTGCAGGTGCATTTAAATGACGGAGAACCGGTGCAGAATGTACCCAGAAGCGTCAAGGATGAGGGTCATCAGATCCTGAAGCTTAAAGATAATGAAGACGGAACCTATGAACTGTATATTCGGAAAGTGGGAGACTGATATGGCAGTGGATTATTCAACATTGAAAAAGGGCGGTTTCATGCGCCAGAAACAGAAAAATCATTTTTCGCTCCGACTGTCGGTTGTCGGAGGACAGGTGAGCGCCAGTCAGCTAACAGCTATTACA
>JBGUOI010000045.1:0-30901 GCA_045118075.1 Porcincola sp.
GTTCGATCAGTACGCCGAGCACGGTGCAGATCACCATGGCAAGCGGAATAGCTGCCAGCGGAGGAATACCCGCCTGCGTGGTAGCGATAAATACTGTAAACGCACCGATCATAATGACATCGCCGTGTGCAAAATTCAGCATCTTGGCGATACCGTAAACCATGGTATAGCCCAGGGCAATGATCGCATAGACACTCCCAAGGCTGATACCGCCGATCAGATAATTGAGAAACGACATAATGATTACTCACCTTTCACCGGGTCTCAACAAACAATTGGGGTTGCCCGTAAGACAACCCCGCCTGTTTGACCTATGTCTGAAATTCCCGCTCAGCACAGGAATTTTATTCCACCGCTACGTAGATGCCGTCCTGGATGACCATAGCCTTGGGATCCTTGGTGGGTGCACCGGAAGCATCCCATGTGGTGCCTTCACCGGTAAGTCCGTCATAAGTGATCTGGGTCATGGCTTCCTTCAGGGCAGTGCCGATCTCGGCAGTATCCATATCCGGATTTACATCGGCCAGCTCAGCTGCCATCTTGATAATGTAGAGGCCGTCATAGGCATCTGCCGCGAACTGGTTCGGGGTCTCACCGAATTTTTCCTCATACTTGCCGACGAAGCTTGCAGTTGCATCGTCTTCCGCTGTCGCCACGAACGGGGTCAGGAGAAGAACACCTTCAGCCAGGGAAGTATCGAAACCTTCCACGCCGAGGATACCGTCCATGCCGTCCACGCCGAAGAATACCGGAGCATACTCCATGGCACTTGCCTGGGTCAGGATCTGGGAAGCTGCCTGATAATAGATCGGCAGGAAGACCAGGTCTGCGCCGCCTTCTTTGGCCTTGGTCAGCTGTACGTTGAAATCAGTGCTGGAGTCATCCGTGAAAGCTTCCGCGGAAACGATCTCGAAGGGCTGGTTCTCGGCCTCGGCTACGAAGGTCTCGTAGATACCGGTAGAGTAAACATCAGAGCTGTTGTAGATGATGGCTACTTTCTCAGCCAGTTTATGAGTGCCGATGTAGACTGCGCTCATGGTTCCCTGTGCGGGATCGGAGAAGCAGACAGCGAATGCGTTGTCATTGGTGATGCAGCTGGGTGAGGAACCGGACGGTGTAATCTGGAACATTCCGTCGTTGACAGTCTCAGCGGCAACGGCCACACACGGTGTGGATGTAACGGTGCCTTCAAGAATCTGCATTCCCCAGTCTTTCAGGGTATTGTAAGCATTAACAGCCTTCTCGGCATCATGCTCGTCATCCTGGAAATTCACTTCGACCTGGAAGCCATTGATGCCGCCGGCTTCATTGATCTCTTCCGCTGCGATCTCCATCGCATTCTTAACAGCGTTTCCGTAGGCTGCCGCGGGGCCGGTCACCGGACCGATTCCGCCGATCTTGAATGTGTCTGCAGCCATGGCGGTCATGGAAAGAACCATGGTCGCTGCCAATGCTGTCCCGATTACTCTCATTGATTTTCTCATTTTCTTCCTCCTGATCGTATCCCGGCCCGCCTTGGCGGCCGGCATTTTTGTATCATTTTCGGCAATCCTGTTGATTCTCGAAAATATGTGTTCATTCTAAGGGATTTAATCCGGTTCGTCAATGACTTTTACCGATTTAAAGCAAAAAAGTTTTCGTCTCGGCTTACGGTTTGAAATACTGCCCGTCAATAAGCTTTTCCCCAGTAAACCAGCTTCTTCGCTTCTTTCCCGCAGCAGACACATTTTTCGGAGAGGTTTTCCTGGGCGAACGGGATGCAGCGGCTCGTCAGGCCGTATCTTTCTTTGATGGCATCCTCACATTCCCTGCTGCCGCACCACATAGCCCGGACAAATCCGGTCTTCTCGCTGATGATCTGTTCAAACTCCTCCGGTGAATGGGCATCATAGGTATGCGCGTCGCGGTGAGCCTTTGCCCGTTCAAACATATCCGCCTGTTCCTGTTCCAGGATCCTTGCGGCCGCCTGGGCCAGGTCGCTGATCGCAGCGATCTCTTTTTCGCGGTTATCCCTGCGGACGATCACGGCGGTTCCGTTTTCGATATCCTTAGGTCCGATCTCTATCCTGAGCGGTACCCCGCGCATCTCCTGCTCGGCGAATTTCCAGCCCGGGCTCTTGTCTGTATCATCAAGTTTTGAACGGATCCCGGCGGCTTTAAGCGCATCATTGATGCCGGCCGCGCATTCGAGAACGCCTTCTTTTTTCTGCTGGATCGGGATCACCATCACCTGAACAGGCGCCACCTTGGGCGGCAGCACCAGGCCGCTGTTATCGCCGTGAACCATGATAATGGCACCGATCATGCGCGTCGTCATACCCCAGGAGGTCTGATAAGCATACTTCAGCGTATTGTCTTTATCAGTAAACTGAATCTCATAAGCTTTGGCGAATTTATCGCCGAAATTATGGGATGTACCGGACTGGAGCGCCTGGCCGTCATGCATCAGCGATTCGATCGTATAGGTCGCATCGGCGCCGGCAAACTTTTCCTTATCTGTCTTGCGGCCTCTGACAACGGGGATCGCCAGGAACTGCTCGCAGAAATCCGCATAGACATTCAGCATCATCTCCGTGCGTTCCTGCGCCTCTTCAAATGTGGCATGCACCGTATGGCCTTCCTGCCACAGGAACTCTCTCGAACGAAGGAAGGGTCTTGTCGTCTTCTCCCACCGGACCACGCTGCACCACTGGTTATATACTTTGGGCAGGTCCCTGTAGGAATGCACATCGTTTTTATAGAAATCACTGAACAGCGTCTCAGAGGTAGGCCTCACGCAAAGTCTCTCCTGCAGGGGCTCAAGACCTCCCTGGGTGACCCAGGCAACTTCGGGGGCGAACCCTTCCACCAGTTCCGATTCCTTCCTGAGAAGATTTTCCGGGATAAACAGCGGCAGGTAAACATTTTCCACACCGGTCTCTTTAAAGCGGCGGTCGAGTTCTGCCTGAATATTTTCCCAGATCGCATAGCCGGCCGGTTTGATCACCATGCATCCCTTAACGCTGGTGTAATCGATCAGTTCGGCTTTTTTGACCACATCGGTATACCACTGGGCAAAGTCTTCCTCCATCGAAGTGATCTGTTCCACTAATTTCTTGTCTTTTGCCATGTTCTCTCTCCTTACCGGTTTGGTTTGTACCGGCCTTTAAGTGCCGGTCAAAGCATCCAGTCTAATCTAGCGTTTTTACGCCGGTTTGTCAATATTCGCGTCTGCCTGGAGTATCGCAGACGTACCCTGATCTCACATCTTATCTACCGCTGCTGCAAAGCGCAGGAAAGCCTCTCTCCCCTCCGGAGTTCTTTTATAGACCCCTGCGTGCTCAAGCACCTGAGAAAATACCAGGCCGATCTCCTTTTTCAGGATCGCATCTACCTGTTCCGGGTCCATCTTTTCCATATCCGGATATTTTTCTTTCAGCGAAGCTGTCCAGTCGGCATGTTTCTCCAGGTCCGGATCCGAGGCGGGATCTTTCCCTTCACGGATGAACTGTCCGAGTTTTTCCATCTCAGCCTTTAACCTGGCCGGAAGAACTGCCAGGCCCATGACCTCGATCAGGCCGATGTTTTCTTTTTTAATATGATGAAGTTCACTGTGGGGATGATATACCCCGAGCGGATGTTCCTCGGTAGTAATATTGTTGCGAAGGACCAGATCCAGTTCAAAATTCTCTCCGCGCTTTCTGGCAATGGGCGTAATGGTATTGTGCGGCTCTCCCTCTGTCTCGGCATAAATGAATGCCTCCTCATCCGTATAGCCTCGCCAGCACTCAAGGATCCTGTCCGCCAGATCGATCAGTCTCTTCTCATCCGGGCCGCTGATGCGAATAACTGACATGGGCCATTTTACGATACCTGCACTCACATCCTCAAACCCTTTAAACTTAAGCTCTGTCTCCACACCGGCTTTGGCCATCGCAAACTCATAGCCTCCGCCCTGGAAATGCTCGTGGCTTAAAATAGATCCTCCCACGATCGGCAGGTCGGCGTTTGAACCGACCATATAATGGGGAAACTGGATAACAAAATCAAACAGTTTCCTAAAAGCGCTGCGGTCGATCTTCATCGGGACATGTTCCCCGTTAAATACGATGCAGTGTTCGTTATAGTAAACATAGGGAGAATACTGCATATACCAGCCGCCGCCATCCACATCCACCGGAATAATACGGTGGTTCTGCCTCGCGGGATGATTGATCCGGCCCGCATATCCGACGTTTTCGCGGCAAAGCAGGCATTTCGGATACGAAGCAGCTTTTGCAAGCCTTGCCGCAGCGATCGCTTTCGGATCCTTTTCCGGTTTCGAGAGATTGATCGTAATATCGAGAAGCCCGTATTCTGTAGGGGCTGTCCACTTTACATCCTTTTCGATGCGGTAACGCCTTATATAATCGGTATCCTGTGAAAACTTATAGTACCAGTCCGTGGCTGTACGCGGACTTTCCCGGTACAGGTCAAAAAACTCCCTGACGACCTGCGAAGGCCGCGCTGTCAGAAGGCCCATTACCTTCGTATCGAACAGGTCCCTGAAGCCGACGGTATTTTCGGGAATCAGGCCTTTTGCATAGGCTTCGTCGCAAAGCCCCCCCAGGATCTTTTCGAGCACCGCTCCCGGTGCCTCGCCGATTCCGGCTTCCTCCGCTTCAAATTCAAGGATCTGCTGTTCGCTTTCGGCGGAAAGTTCGTCCTCCCCGAAAAGTTCAAGCAGCCGGTTTGCACACCAGATCGCGTCCGTACTTTCAATGAGTTTCCTCTCCAACCCGTAACAAACCAACTGTGCGATCAGATTCTGGATCATAATCTGTCCCTCCCGGATAATTATCTTATCAACCATACCTTTCAGGTTATGCGAAAATGTTTTCCGCTAAAATAAAATCTATCACACGAATACGTATTTGACAAATCTTCCCTGACCCTTTTCAAAGCCGTTTTTCGGATAACCTCAGCATGGACAACCCATTTTGGCAATGATATACTTACATAATAATTAAATACAAAATGCTCAGGCAAGTTTTCGCACAGTAATGTTTCAGGAAGGATAAGGTTTCGGAATGGACAAAGTAAGGCTGTATCGAAAAAGAATCATTCCCGCAGAATGCATCGAACTGGACCAGGATGAGATCCTTTTCCGCGACAGGGAAGTGATCATCACCAAATGGCATACCATTCGTCCCAAGAAAACGCTCAGCCACGGCTATTCCTGCTATTTTCTGGAAAGAGGCTTCAAGGTCAGCAAATTCTACGCCCATGACGGCAGTCTCATCAGCTGGTACTGCGACATCGTCAGCCATACCTTCGATCCGGAGACGCTCACTTATGTCTTTACCGATCTTCTCGCTGACGTGATCGTCTATCCGGACGGCTCCACCCGTGTGGTCGACCTGGATGAACTTGCCCAGGCTTTTCATGACAAGCTGATCACCGCCGAAGAACTCGAGACAGCCCTGCGCCATCTGGACAAGCTGCTGAATCTCATCTACAAGGGTGCTTTCGGCCGGCTGCAGAAATATATCAATGATCAGGAGGAGACCGACTATGCCGGTTTTTGATTTCAACAGCGATCCTCAGAAAAACGAAAAAGGCGAATCCCGGTGCACCTACCGGATCGACTATACGTCCAACGCCGAACCGAGTATTGAAGATCCCATCATGGTCCTCGGAGATGAACAGTTTCCATGGAAGCACCATACCGCGGGGATCTTTTCGAATCCCGCCCAGGATACGGCTTTCGAATTCAGGGCGGAAGGAGGGGCCGTCGTTCACGCTTCCATTCTCCGGATAGATGCCCGCTTTATCAGCCTGCTCCAGTGGCTCGGTGAAAACCACATTCATGTACTTCTCTCGGGACGGGTCACACCGGACGGATATGCCGTTTACAAAATAAGGGAAACTTCTCACACCGGAAGCACAAAGCTCTCGGCGCAGGACGGTTTCCTTCAGTACATGATCGGGCGCCTGCTCGCCTCCCCGGCTCCTTCCGCCGAAGAATACGATGATGAACGTGAGCCTGAGGGCGACAGCATGAAGCTGACCAGCATCCAGAGCATTTCTGATTTTCTCTCGTGCGCCGGGCGGACGCTCCCGGAGAATATCCGCGTGTGGGCGAGAAGGAACCTTGCCGTCGCCAGGTCCGCCGAAGTCAGTCCGGAGGAACGCAGGCATGCCCAGCGCGCGCTTTCCATTATGATGAATGTCCAGTGGAAGGGAGATTATTTCGAAGCGATCGATCCCGTCCGCGCCAGACAGATCCTTGATGAGGAACTCTATGGCATGGAAAAGGTTAAACAGCGTATCATCGAAACGATCATCCAGATCAACCGGACACACACCCTGCCTGCCTACGGGCTTTTGCTGGCCGGCCCTGCCGGTACCGGAAAATCGCAGGCCGCTTATGCCGTCGCCAGAATCCTGCGCCTGCCGTGGATCACGCTGGATATGAGCTCGATCAACGATCCCGAACAGCTCACCGGCAGTTCCAGAGTCTATTCGAATGCGAAGCCGGGCATAATCATGGAGGCATTCTCGCTTTCCGGCGAATCGAACCTTATCTTTATCATCAATGAGCTGGATAAAGCTTCCGCCGGCAACGGAAAGGGAAACCCTGCCGATGTCCTCCTTACACTCCTCGACAACCTCGGATTCACCGACAATTATATGGAGTGCACTATCCCGACCACGGGAGTCTATCCCATTGCGACCGCCAATGACAAGAGCCTGATCAGTGCTCCTCTGCTTTCACGCTTTGCGGTCATCGATATCCCGGACTACACTCCCGACGAGAAGAAGATCATCTTCGAACGCTTCGCACTGCCGAAAGTCCTCAAACGGATCGGCATGAAACCGGAAGAATGCCGCATCACGCCGGAGGCTGCAGACCTGATCGTACGGGAGTATTCGGGGCAGACCGGTATCCGTGATCTCGAGCAGGCAGCTGAACATCTTGCGGCGAATGCTCTCTATCAGATCGAAGCTGATCACAAAGAAAATGTTCTGTTCACACCGGAAGATGTGACCGCTCTGTTTCGATAGAATCAGTCCGATCTGTATTGCAATATTTCCAAAAATATTTTATTATTTTAAAAACGATGGTACATATTTCACAATTGAGCTTACGAAACTTTTCGTTTCTAGGGCATATGTTTGACGTATTGAGCATGCGATGCGCTTTGCGCCGTATGCGTACAGCCAAAACACAACAAAGCTGCCATATGAGATCATATGGCAGCTTTGTTGCTTTATCGGATATCTGCTTTATTCATTAACGACAAGGTCCTCAAGCGGGCCTTTTCTGACCCATACGGAGACATTGCCTCCTTCTGTCCGGAAAGTACCCCAGCCGTCATTGTCGATGAGGACTCCCTCCGGGCAGTTTCCGAGTGCATCGAAGAATTCTTCTCCTGCGTGGCCGGACCCGACCTGCATTCTTAGGGTGCCTCCGTCGCTGTTGCTCATCACGACCGCAACTCCCGAATCTTTATGTTCCCCGTCTCCGCTTCTTGTCCAGCCGATCACATGGTCATCCTCGAAATAATCTGTCTGCTCGCCGTAGGCATAGTTTTTTCTCAGTTTGATCAGTTTTCCGAGGTTTAAGACCATCGGACGGTTCTGAACAGGATTGCCGTAGTAATCCGAATAGAAGACGCACGGTACTCCTTCTTTTCTCAGCAGGATCAGCGCATACGCCAGCGGCTTGAACCAGTCTTCGATAAAAGACTGCAGGCTCTGGCCATACTGGGTATCATGATTGTCCACGAAAGTAACGGCATTTTCGGGGCAGCGCTCTGTAAGCGTTCCTTTCAGAATATCCCTCATGATATACCCGCCTCCGGTCACGGACGCATTATAGAAGTTATAATGCAGAGCCACATCAAACAGGGACATGCAATGATCGACCGTATCCAGGTAATACAGGAGACGTTCGATATCACCGCTCCAGTACTCACCGACTGCCGGCAGTTCCAGATGAGTGCTCTCCCGGATATCTTTGAGGAAATCACGGTAAAAAGAAAAGCTGATATGCTTGACGGCATCGAGTCTGAGGCCGTCGATCCCGGTCATCCCGATATACCACTTCATCCATTTTTCAGTTTCACGGACCACTTCAGGATTATCCATATCGACATTCATGCCCATCAGATAATCAAAGTTTCCGTTCTCGGGATCCGCATCCGGAACCCAGGTTTTTCCTTTAAACCGGTAAATCAGGTCCGGAGAGACCTCTTTTGTCGTCTCGTCCGTTCCGGTAAAATGGGTATGATTCCATGTGAAGGAACTATACTTGCCTTTTCTGCCCGGAAACAGGAATTTCGACCTGACCCGGATCTTTTCCTCTCCTCCCACCTGGACATTCCGGTCGGAAGCTGAATCGGTCACCGCCGTAACCGTTTCCGTCTGGTCGCCGCCCATGCGGTGGTTGAGCACGATATCGGCAAACACCCTGATGCCTGCCTCATGAAAAGCTCGTATCGCTTCAAGATACTCATCCTTTGTGCCGTACTTGGTACGGACAGTTCCTTTCTGGTCAAATTCTCCCAGATCGTACATATCATAAACGCCGTAGCCGACATCATCCCTTGAGGTCGCTTTATATGCGGGCGGCAGCCATACCTGAGTGATTCCCAGGTCGCTTAAGTTGGGTGCCTTGGCCGCGCATCGCTTCCACCAGAAGCCGTCATCGGGCAGATACCATTCAAAATACTGCATCATCGTCTGATTGTCTGACATTCTTTTCACCTCTCTTCTGCCATTCAACGACGAGTCTAACAGGTTTTAACACATAATCCGGTCTTTGTCAAATCTGCACAATTTTATTAGCCTATTTTTGTATGAAATGTCAAACAATCCGACTCTGTAAAAAAGAGGCCCCGATCCTGTAAAAGGATCCGGCCTCTGTTGGTCGCAAAGCTTCAAGATATCAGTACATCAGTAATTCTCCGCATTCACCTCAAAATACGACTGAGGATGTGCGCAGACCGGACATTCTTCGGGAGCTTCGGTTCCCACCACGATATGGCCGCAGTTTCTGCACTCCCACACTTTTACCTCGCTCTTTTTGAAGACTTCCTGCATCTGAACATTCTTAAGCAGCGCACGGTAACGCTCTTCATGATGCTTCTCGATCGCGGCTACAGCCCTGAACTTCTCCGCCAGCTCGGCAAATCCTTCCTCCTCGGCTGTCTTCGCGAAACCCTCGTACATGTCGGTCCACTCATAATTTTCGCCGTCAGCCGCCGCTTCCAGGTTTGCCGCGGTATCCCCGGTGCCGCCCAGTTCCTTGAACCACATTTTGGCATGCTCTTTTTCGTTATCGGCCGTCTTTAAGAACAGGGCAGCGATCTGCTCAAAACCGTCCTTTTTTGCTCTGGACGCGAAATAGGTATATTTGTTCCTTGCCTGGGATTCACCGGCAAAAGCGGCTTCCAGGTTTTTCTGTGTCTGCGTTCCTTCGTACTTGTTTCCCATTCCTGTTCCTCCTCTTATAATCACAGGCAGCCATAAGCTGTCATCGCTTCGCGCAGCGTCTTCTTATGTGCATCGGTCATCTCCGTCAGCGGAAGTCTGGGAGATCCCACATTGAAGCCCTGCATATTGAGAGCTGCCTTCACCGGGATCGGGTTCACCTCGATGAAAAGCTGGTCTACCAGCGGCAGCGCCTCCAGCTGCATCCTGGCAGCTTCTTCATAACGTCCCTCCAGGCAGTGCATCACCATATCATGAGTCTTTTCGGGAGCGACATTGGCCAGCACCGAGATCACACCGATGCCTCCAAGGGAACAGATCGGGACGATCTGATCATCATTGCCTGAGTAGATATCAACTTTTCCGTCCACCAGCCTGGCCAGTTTGGCAACCTGGCTGATATTGCCGGAAGCCTCCTTGATTGCCACAACATTCTCCTGGTCAGCTGCAAGTCTGGCCATCGTCTCAGGCAGGATATTCGTCCCGGTCCTGGAAGGTACGTTGTAGATGATGCACGGAAGCTTTGTGCAGGAGGCTATCCTGCGGTAATGATAATACAGGCCGTCCTGCGTCGCCTTATTGTAATACGGAGTTACCAGAAGCAGTCCGTCCGCTCCTCTTTCTTCCGCTTCTTTTGACATCATGACGGCATGCTCGGTATTATTCGAACCGGTTCCCGCGATCACCGGGATCCTGCCTTTCGTCTGCTGAACTGCGAATGATATCGCATCCAGGTGTTCCTCATCATCCAGAGTGGGGGCCTCCCCGGAAGTACCGCAGATGATCAGGGCATCCGTTCTGCCTTCTATCTGTGTTTCGATCAGACGATCAAAAGAATCGTAATTGATCTGCCCGTCTTCTTTCATCGGTGTCACCAGCGCAACACCTGAACCTTTGAAAATTGACATATATAAGCTCCTCCTGTGCATCTGTATGGTTTCATTCTTTCTCGGTATCATAACACATCACTGCTCCAAGATAAAGGGACACTGCCCAGATTTACGAAAAAACTGCCGAAATTAATCTTTACTAAGAAGAGCGTTTATGAGAAAATAAAACAAATGGTCAGTTGATCATATTTTATTTGAAAGGAGTTTTCATATGATTTATTCACGCGAAGTAGAAGAAATGTGTCCGGTAGCCCAGGGCGTACATCATGGCGCGGCTCCTATCCCGGAGGAAGCAAAGTGGGTGCAGGCTAAAGAGGTCAAGGATATTTCCGCATTCACGCACGGCGTGGGTTGGTGCGCTCCCCAGCAGGGTGCCTGCAAGCTCAGCCTTAATGTGAAGGAAGGAATTATCCAGGAAGCACTTGTTGAGACGATCGGCTGCTCCGGCATGACACATTCGGCGGCTATGGCTGCTGAGATCCTGCCCGGACTGACAATCCTGGAAGCTCTCAACACTGACCTTGTTTGCGATGCGATTAATACCGCTCTTCGCGAACTGTTCCTGCAGATCGCTTACGGCAGAAGCCAGTCCGCATTCTCCGAGGATGGTCTTGCTGTCGGTGCCGGCCTGGAAGATCTGGGCAAAGGCCTGCGTTCTCAGGTAGGTACCATGTACGGCACGCTCAAAAAGGGACCGCGCTATCTGGAGATGGCTGAAGGTTATGTAACCGGCATCGCTCTGGATGAAGAAGATCAGATCATCGGTTATGAGTTCGTATCCCTTGGAAAGATGACAGATTTCATCAAGAAGGGTGATGACCCGAACACAGCATGGGAAAAGGCTAAAGGCAAATACGGCCGTGTCGCGGATGCTGTTAAGATTATCGATCCGAGAAAAGAGTGAGGAGGGTACATAAATGGCTTTATTTGAATCCTATGAAAGACGTATAGACCAGATCAACGCTGTGCTTGCCAGCTATGGCATCGCTTCCATCGAAGAAGCCGAGAAGATCACCAAGGATGCCGGACTTGATGTTTACAACCAGGTCAAGGGCATTCAGCCCATCTGCTTTGAGAATGCATGCTGGGCTTACACGGTAGGCGCCGCCATCGCCATCAAGAAAGGCTGCCGCAGAGCTGCGGATGCTGCCGCTGCGATCGGTGAAGGCCTTCAGGCTTTCTGTATCCCCGGCTCCGTTGCCGATACCCGTAAGGTAGGTCTCGGACACGGCAACCTGGGCAAAATGCTTCTTGAAGAAGAAACCGACTGCTTCTGCTTCCTGGCCGGCCATGAGTCCTTCGCAGCTGCTGAAGGCGCGATCGGCATCGCAGAAAAAGCCAACAAAGTTCGTAAGAAACCGCTGCGCGTTATCCTGAACGGTCTCGGCAAGGACGCTGCCCTGATCATCTCCCGCATCAACGGCTTCACCTATGTAGAGACCAAGTACGATCCCTACACCAACACTGTTGAGGAAGTATACCGCAAGTCCTATTCCGAAGGTCTTCGCGCGAAGGTCAACTGCTATGGCGCCAACTCCGTACCGGAAGGTGTTGCGATCATGTGGAAGGAAGGCGTGGATGTTTCCATCACCGGCAACTCCACCAACCCGACCCGTTTCCAGCATCCGGTAGCCGGCACCTATAAGAAGGAATGCACCGAAAAGGGCAAGAAGTACTTCTCAGTTGCCTCCGGCGGCGGCACAGGCCGTACGCTTCATCCCGACAACATGGCAGCAGGCCCGGCTTCCTACGGTTTCACCGATACGCTTGGCCGTATGCATTCTGATGCTCAGTTTGCAGGCTCCTCTTCTGTTCCCGCTCACGTAGAGATGATGGGACTGATCGGCGCAGGCAACAACCCCATGGTCGGCATGACCGTGGCCGTGGCTGTCAGCATTCAGCAGGCTGCCGACGAAGGCAAATTCTGATTTCGATAACATCAGACATAAAAAGCATCCCCTTCAAATGGGGATGCTTTTTTAATGATCATATTATCGGCACTCATTTCCACTGTTTTTACGATCTGTAAAACACTGCCGTCGGCCTTGGTACGATCCCCAGGCCTCCCTCTGAGATCAGGGAATCCTCTGCCTCAAACCAAAGACGGTCCTCCTCAAAATTCAGGATCAGCCTTGCTCCGCTCATCGCATCAAGCCGTCGAATCTCCATTTCCAGGCGGTGTTTCCCCCTCCATCTGGCCGTCGCTGCATAGCGTATTCCGCTGAACTCGCTCAAAGCAAAAGAATTGTCCATCGCAGCCCATACGGCAGACTCTTCCTTCTCTCCCGTAAGAGTCATCAGCACATGATCCTGACCGAAAGAGAAGCGGATACTCTTTGTCACCTCATCGCTCCAGTCACCGGAGAGCCCTGCACCGGCCACCAGTCTATCCAGCCCCGGCATGAAGCCTCCCTCTTCGATCACATAAACTGAATCTTCCAGCTTTTTCTCAAACAAGGGGTCATGGCAGTTTTTAAGAGCCGGCAGTGAATACGTCCGGATCAGCGCTTTTCCGAAATCGGTCATGCTCTCTCCCACTCCCCGAAGAATATGTTCATTGACAAGGTCAAGAAGCGTCTGGGTCTGCTCCGTAGAGGCATTGATAATGATGCACATATCCAGGGTGGGATAGACCAGGCCGAACTGCCCGTAAGCGCCGTCAGCCCTGAAAGAATTCTCCAGCGGTCCCATCCAGCACTGATATCCGTATCCAAAAGCCCAGTCTTTGATATGCCCTTCGCTGTCACCGGCCGTTTCGATCTGTTTCTTTCCCGCTCTGGCAAAGAACCAGTCCTTCAAAAGAGGTTTACCCTCCCAGCATCCGTCCTGCAGCATAAACTGGGTAAATCTGGCCATATCTTCAAGCGTCATCTTCATTCCCGAACCACCCACCTGGGTTTTTGCCTCATCGGGCAGATAGGCACATCCGACCTCCCCGATGCCAAGCGGGTCAAACAGCCTGCTTCTGAGATAATCGGTCACCTGCATACCTGTCTTTTTCGCGATCACCGCTGCCAGGATATTGGTCCCTGCAGTATTATATTTATAGAAAGTACCGGGTGAATGCAGAAACGGATGTGCGAAAAAAGAACGGATCCAGTCAGGTCCCCTGTCTTCGCTCTCCGTCTCATGGCCGCAGCTCATGGTCAGAAGATGATGCAGCTTACAGTTCATAAGGTTATCATTCGGTTCTTCCGGAAGCTGGTCTTCAAACAGATCCGCAGCTCTCTCATTAAGATCCAGAAGCCCTTCCTGCTGGGCAAATCCGACCGCAGCCGCTGTCAGCGATTTGCTGAACGAATACAGCGGATGCAGGTCATCCTCACCATATGGTTCCCAGATGAATCTGGCACAGCATTTCCCGTGCCTTAAGATCATCATCCGGTGAAGTTCCAGCCCGGCTTTATCCGCTTTCTCAAGAAAAGTCTCTATCCCCTTTTCATCGATCCCGAGGGAAGCGGGGGATACTTCCTCAAAATAACCCATTTCAAACTCCTTTTGTTTTTTGCAGGTTTATTTAAACAGGCAGGGGCCCGTCCTCTTTTATGACGGACCATTCCCCGATCAGCCTTTCCAAAGACCACTGCGCGTTGGCAGGACTTGTGGACGGCAGGCAGATCGCTTTCCTTCCGGTGACAGGTTCAATGTACTTCCGATACAGGTCATATGATTTACGGCCGTTGCAGAAGATTCTCCTGATCGGACAGTGATCGAAGATCACCTGAAGGTCGTTTGGCTGCACATTTCGTATGCTGGCATCCGACGAGCCCGTGATCTCACAGCTTGCGATCGTATCCCAGAGTGCCAGATGATGATCCAGGATCAGTCGTTTTTTATCCTCGACCGATAAAGGGACATCACATTCGAAAACAGCCGCCGTCACTTTCCAGAAACGGTTTTGCGGGTGTCCGTAGAAGAACTGCTGCTGCCTTGACTTTACTGACGGAAAAGACCCGAGAATCAGGGTATGGCTCTTCGGAGAATAAAGCGGCCCGAAAGGATGATGCAGCAGTACTGATCCCGAATCACTTTTCTCATACATAACTTGTCTTTCTCCCGGAATACCAAAAAGAGTGCCTGCATTCCCGAAGGAATTATCAGGCACACTTTGTTTACTTGATCATCAGGTCAGCCGAGCACGTCTCCGAGATTCGTGCCTTTGATGCCATGCTTCTCTGCAAAGCCGGTCAGGATCAGTGTCAGGGCACCGTCGCCGGTCACGTTGCAGGCCGTACCGAAGGAATCCTGCAGGGCAAAGATCGTCAGCATCAGCGCCGTACCGGTCTCATCAAATCCGAGGATACTGGTGATCAGACCGAGGGAAGCCATGACTGTACCGCCGGGCACGCCGGGAGCACCGACAGCAAAGATACCCAGCAGTACGCAGAAGATCAGCATTTTGCCCAGAGACGGGAATGAACCGTAAAGCATCTTGGAAACTGCCATGACGAAGAAAGTTTCCGTCATGACAGAACCGCACAGATGAATGTTGGCAAACAGCGGAATACCGAAATTGACCAGGTCATCGCGAAGAGGCGGCTCGGATTTCTTGGCACAATCAAGCGCAACGGAAAGCGTCGCGGCGCTGGACATGGTTCCGATCGCAGTCAGATAAGCCGGTCCGTAGTTTCTAAGGACACCCATCGGGTTCTTTCCCGAATAAACGCCGGCAATGCCGTACAGCAGTGCAAGCCAGATATAGTGCCCAATCAGCACGATCACGATGATGATCAGGAAGATCGGGAGCTGCTTGGTGATGGATCCTTCATACGCAAGCGTGATGAAAGTGGTGCCGATCAGGATCGGAAGCACCGGAATAACGAACTTGGTCACGATGGAAAGAACGATCTGCTGGAACTCTTCCAGAACATTTGTAACAGTCTTGGCCTGGTTCCAGGCAGCCGCCAGACCGACCAGGATAGAGAAGAACAGCGCGGACATAACCGGCATGATCTGCGGGATCGCCAGCTCAAAGACAAGAGGAGGCAGTTCCTTCAGTCCGTCGACCTCGGGCGAGATCGCCAGATGCGGCAGGATCGTAAATCCGGCGGCAGTAGCGGTCAGAGCTGCCAGTACGGATGAAGCATAGGCAAGGCACAGGGCTACGACCAGCATAACGGATGCATTTTTGCCCAGTCTGGTAATAGACGGTGCGATAAAGCCGATGATGATCAGCGGCACGCAGAAGCTGATAAACTGTGAAGCGATGAACTTGACGGTCACCACAATGTTAAGGATGGCGTGCGTGGCCGGGGCTCCGTCCGTAGCATTCAGGATAAGGCCAATGACGATGCCCAGTGCAAGCGCAACGATCAGCTTAAACGGAAGGCTGCTAAAAAAACTGTCTTTTTTCATGTTTTCTCTCCTTTGTCTACTTGTTTTTACAGGCACGAATCAACATCGACCTTATCGATCATGACATTCAGAATCTCGATATCCGTTTCCTTCATACCGATCTTTCCTATATAACTCATATTCTTGATAGTCTTCTCAACATCATTCTCGATAAAGCCTTCGCCGCCCTTGAACTCTTTATCACCGATGCTCATATAATGGGCGAGCAGCGCCGCATGGACGCTCGATGCGATCTTGGCTGCGCAGCTGGGCTTGGCACCGTCACAGACGATCCCGCCCACATTGCCGAGCGTGTTCGTGATCGTACGTCCGATCGTGTCATAATCACCGCCGAACATGTATGTAATCGCCGCTCCGGCGCCTGTGGCCGCACTGACGGCGCCGCAGAAAGCGGACAGCGCACCGATATAATGCTTTATGTAGATAGAGACCATATTGCTCACGAGCAGGGCACGCAGCATCTTATCATGGGAGATCTGCCATTCAGCGGCATACGTCAGCACAGGAAGCGTTACTGTAATGCCCTGGTTGCCGCTGCCGGAATTAATGACCACCGGCAGGGGACATCCGCTCATACGGGCGTCTGAACCTGCCGCTGCCCTGGCACAGGCACGGGACTTGACATCGGATCCCCAGTTTTCAAGAAGAGTCTTGCCAACACGGGCTCCCCACGGATTATCCAGGCCTTCCTGAGAGATCGCACTGTTGCACTCGATCTGTCTCTCCAGCGTATCACGGACCTCGGAAAGATCTACCGTATCGCAGTACTCGAGCAGACCGCGAAGCGTCATTTTCCGCCGGTCTCCTACCTTCTCAAGGAGTTTGGTGCCTTCTTCCTTCTCCTCCGCGGCAAAGATGACCTCCCCGTCCTTCTCGATCCTCGTGATGTTCGTGTGAGTGTTCTCGATCAGGACACTTGCCGTGTGATTTTTTCCTTCTGCCGTTGCTTTAATATATAGATTCGGAACACCTTCCTGGAGTTCTACCTCGCAGAACCCTTCCGCCACCTTCTTACCGGCAAAAGCTCTCTGTTCATCCGTCACCCCTGCAATGACCTCAAGCACTTTGTCCGGATCGCCGCCGATCAGTCCGAGCGTCGCCGCGACCTCGATTCCTTTCTGGTTGCCAGAGTTAGGCACAGTCACGCCTTTGACGTTTTTGATGATATTGCCTGAGCAGCGGACGTTCAGATGCACCGCTTCCTCGCCAAGAGCCTGCCCGGCCTTGGACGCCGCGTAAGCGACGGCGATCGGCTCTGTACATCCCATAGCCGGCACCAGCTCCTCACGCAGTATCAACGTGTAGTTTTCATAGTCTTCCCTCGTAAGACCCATTCCTCATGGACCCCCTTCCTGAATTGTTTTTACATTTCGCTGCCCTGCGCAGGAAGAAGGCATGGACAGCGATATTTTTAACATATATATTTTATCTGATTTATACGTTTCTTTCAACAGATAAGCCGTCCCGGCCGGTCTTAAGAGTCGGAATTCGCTACCGTTTCAGATACTGCGGATCGACCGGAAATTCAAAATAAGTATCAGGATAAGGCTCATCTTCCAGCGTGAAATGCCACCACTCGCAGTCATACGGCTTAAAGCCGCTTCGCATCATAACCCCCTGAAGCAGCATCCGGTTTGCATATTGCTGCGGCGTAACTTCCCTGGAGTCGGGATGAGAAACTTCGCTGAAGAAATCAAACGGGCTCCCCATATCCACTTCTTTTCCGGTCTGCATATCCAGAAGCGTAAGATCGATCGTGCTGCCCCTGCTGTGACTGGACAGACTCGCGATATACCCTTTTACGAACAGCTCCTGTTTTTGAAGGTCCGGATAGAAATACGGTTTCATGCGGATATCGGTATCCTCGATTCCCCACAGGACAAAATGTTTTACCGCACAGGCAGGACGGTAGGCATCAAAGATCTTCAGCCTGTACCCCTGAACGAAAAGTTCATTCGCGGCAGATTTCAGCGCCCGGGCTGCTTCCTTAGTGATCAGCGCGCACGGCTGCTCGTATCCGTCGATGCGGTCCCCGATAAAATTGTAGGTCGTATAGTAACGAATCTCCTGAATGACTCCGGGGACAAAGTCGGCTAGAACGACAAATCCCGAAGGATCCATGGTCACTGTTTTCCTGTAATCCATCGCAATAACCTCCTCAAAACTCAGAACTGATTATACCGCGGCAGCCGCTGGATTACTACCCCGGGCTGCTTTTCAAAGCCGGGAAAAAAATTGATAAGGTGTTGACAAGCAGAAGACAGTATGATATCACTATGATATCAATTCGATTATGCCGAAAGGAGATTAATACTATGTCAGAAAAAACACTGCAGGGAAAAAAGAACGGAATGGCTGTCCTGCTTTTGACGATCCTTCTTTATCTGGCAGGCATCGGGCTTTTTGTTCTGTCTGTTGTAAAAGCGTCATCTTCGGGGCCGGTCTTGGTATTTTTCATCGCCGGCATACTGATCATGTGCCTTGGCTGGATACCTTTGCTTGGTCTTAAGGTACTTAAACCGCAGGAAGCTCTTGTGCTGACGCTGTTCGGAAAATATATCGGCACTATCCGCGGAGACGGTTTCTTTTTCGTGAACCCCTTCTGCACTGCGGTAAATCCTGCTGCCAGGACGAGACTCGGACAAAGCGGCGATGTGGATGCCGCCTCTCACTCTGCCTCAAAGATCCTCACGCTTACGACCGGTGCCGTTCAGCAGGCTGAGACCGCAAGCAAAAAAATCTCGCTTAAAGCCATGACGCTCTCCAACGCCAGACAGAAAGTCAACGATGTTCTGGGAAATCCGGTTGAGATCTCGGTAGCCGTCATCTGGAAAGTCAAAGATACCGCCAAAGCCGTGTTCAATGTCGACAATTATAAAGAATACCTTTCTCTCCAGTGTGATACCGCGGTCCGCGACATCGTCAAGATCTATCCTTATGATATGGCACCCGGCATCGACACCACCGGTGACGGAAAAGCGGACGACGGTTCATTGCGCGGTTCTACTACAGTCGTTGCAGAGCGGATCCGCCGGATGATCCAGGAAAAGGTTGCCGAAGCTGGCCTTGAGATCCTCGAAGCGCGAATCACCTACCTGGCTTACGCACCGGAGATCGCCGCCGTCATGCTGCAGCGTCAGCAGGCATCCGCAGTCATCGATGCAAGGAAAATGATCGTTGACGGTGCGGTGGGCATGGTTGAGATGGCTCTGGACCGCCTCAAAGAAAACGGTACCGTCGATCTCGACGAAGAGCGCAAAGCCGCAATGGTCTCCAACCTGCTGGTAGTTCTTTGCGGAAACCACGATGCTCAGCCCGTTGTCAACTCCGGCAGCCTGTACTGATCCTTTCGTGGACATAGGAGAACATTATGGCTAAGAAACAGATCCCGCTTCGGCTGAGCGAAAAACTCTACGATGCGATCGCTGCCTGGGCCGAGGATGATTTCAGATCCGTTAACGGACAGATCGAATATCTCCTCACCGAATGTGTCCGCCAGCGAAAAAAGAACGGGAAATATGTATCTTCAAATCTAGATGAGCCGCCGGAGCTTGATATATGAAAATGAACGATTTTTTTCTCCTGCTCTATCCAGCCGTTTGGCTGCTGATCACATTATTCGGGGTGCGCGTGTCAAAAGACGGCGTATCCCCGGATTTTCTGCGTCTGGAACAGTCAAAGTTGATCCGCGCCTGGGCCTGTCTGGGAATTATCCTGCATCACCTGGTGCAGCAGGTCTCCGCTTACGGAATGTATTTTAAAGGTCCCGTTACGATCTTTAACTATTGCGGAATCCTCTTTACCGCTCTCTTCTTTTTCTTCTCAGGTTACGGTCTCCTCACCAATTACCTTTCAAGGCCGGACTACCTGGGCGGTTTCCTTCAAAAGCGTCTTCCCTGCGTCCTGATCCCGTTCTGGGCGGTCAACGCACTCGGGATATGCCTGACCAGGTTTGTATACGGGATCCGCAGTACTCCCGCCGAAATGCTCAGCGATCTGTCCGGCCTCACACTGCTTAACAGCAACGGATGGTTCATTATCGAGATCGTTATCCTTTACCTTCTCTTCTGGGCGCTCTTTACACTGATCCCCAAAAAAGACGCCGCGCTGGTACTTCTTTGCGCAGCGACGCTCCTGATCATCCGATACGCATTTTTCAGGGAACATGACCCGGCGGGTGCCAAAGCCCACTGGTTTCGCGGAGAATGGTGGTACAATTCTACCGTCACCTTTATATTCGGACTCCTTTTCGCTCGTTTCCGGCAAAAGATCACGTCCTTCCTTGAGAAGCATTATACAGCCGTGCTGACAGCTGCATTCGTCCTTTTTGCTGTCACCTTTTCTCTGAGCATTTATACGGTCGAATATTACGGTTACTATTCCCGATACGATATCATCGGACCTGCGAAATATAAACCGGCGTTTATCACACTCCTTTCACAGTCGGCGGCCTGCCTGGCCTTCACATCGCTTGTGATCCTTCTTAATATGCGGCTTACGCTGCGCAGCAAAGTTCTTCGTTATCTCGGAGGGATCACTACCGAGTTATTCCTGATTCACGGTTATTTTGTAAATCGGATCTTCGGCGGCATCCGCATGCCCGATCCGCTGCGTTTCGGTGTCGTGATCGTTTGCAGCATCGCTTTTACTGCTCTCGTATCACCGGTCGTGGGCCGGATCGTACGATCAGTCACCTCTTATCTTGCACCCCGGCCGGTATCAGCGGAAACACTGGAGTACCAGGCAAAAGTCCGGAAAAAAGAAAAACGGTTAAAGATCATCCGCGCTCTTATAGTCTTCACTGCAGCTGCCGGCGCTGTCACCCTGATCTGGCTTTATTTCGGAAGGTATCTGATCGCAAAACAGAAATACTCACAAGAGATAAAAGCACTCCGCTCCTCCTCGGTCGGGGATGAAGCCTATTTCGGGCATTTTGAGACAAATCCCTCCAGACCCGGCGCCGAGCGTCTCCCCTGGCTCGTGATCGACCGCGATGATGACAAGGTATGCCTGATCACGAAGGAAGGAATCGCCGGCAGCAGTTATCATCAAAAGCATGAGTCTGTCAGCTGGAAAGATTCGGATCTTCGCACAATGCTTGGAGAAAAGAGATTTGCCGCGATATTCAGCCGATATGAGGCAGACAGACTGATCCCGGTCGATGGGGATCTGATAACGCTGCTTACCCCGGAACAGGCAGGGCGTTTGTTCGCTTCAGATAAAGACAGGGAACTTTCGATCACTCCGGCTGCGCAGCTGCAGGGAACGAATATCAATACGATGAGCAAACATCATGAATGGGATATGAAAGGCTACCGCTCTTCCTGGTGGTGGCTTAAAGGAGAAGGCAAGGAGATCACCGCCCCGATCGTGACCGTGGACGGAACCATCTCCCTTTCAGAAAAAGCAGTCAACAAGCCCGGCGGAGCTGTCCGTCCGGTGATATGGGTGGATATTGGAGAATGAACAGAACGATCACTTACACAGTCGGTCAGGACGCTGCCGGTTTTAAGATCAGCCGGTTTCTTCGCCAAAAAGGCTTCTCGCGCCAATGCCTGATCGAGTTGAAAAAATATGAGGATTCCGTGACTCTTAACGGAATACCCAGACATTTCGATGCGCTCCTTACCCCCGGTGATGAGCTGAAGATCCTCATACGCGAAAAACCGGCAGCAGACATAAAGGCCGCCGATCTGCCGGTGGAGATCATCTATGAGGATGAGGACATCCTGATCGTTAATAAGGCAGCCGGTATGCCTGTGCACCCTTCTTTTCATAATGAGGATAATTCGCTGGCAAATGCCCTGTCCCGGCACTATAAAGCGAAGGGGCTTGACTTTGTCTTCCGCTGCAGCAACCGGCTGGACCGCGATACCTCGGGACTTACGATCGTCTCAAAGCATTATGTCAGCGCCGCCATGATCTCCCAGATGGGGGAGCGGCGTGAGATCCGGCGTGAATACCTGGCAATCGCTTCCGGTCTTGTCGCCCCGGAAGAAGGAACCATTAATGCCCCTCTCGGCAGAAAAGATTCCAGCCTTATTGAACGGTTCGTTGATCAGGAGCACGGAGAAAAGGCGGTGACCCATTACCGGGTGCTCTCTTACTTCACGCCGGAAATAACGGGCACAAAAAAGGGGTACACCCTGCTCCTCATCAGGCTTGAAACAGGGCGGACCCATCAGATCCGTGTCCATATGCAGTATCTAGGGCATCCTCTCCTGGGAGATACCCTTTACGGTCAGTTTCCGGAAAACGAAGAAGCACTGATCGGCCGGCAGGCACTCCATGCCTTCAGGCTTTCATTTGCTCATCCGATCACCGGTGATCCTCTCACATTCGAGGCTCCTCTTCCGGAAGATATGCAGCGGCTCATCAGCGCCACTTATAGGTGACCAGGCCGTAAATATATACGATGATAATTCCCGCCGGGACAACAAACTGAAACAGGGGGCGTGCCCACTGCCCGACCCTGGGGCCCTGCCCCTCATTGGCCTCCTTAAGGAAATTCTCCCATCCCCAGCCGCAGCGGCTGCAGCAAAACAGCGCAAGGATCATCGATCCGAGCGGAAGCAGGTTCGTCGATACGATAAAATCCCATAGATCCAGCCAGGTGCTCTGTGATGAGAACGGATGAAAATGCCATACGTTAAATCCGAGAGCGGTCGTAAGAGAAAGCAGCCATATCACGCCTGCGCATATAATGCTGCCGACAGGCCGGCTCCAGCCGGTCAGTTCCCTTACCATAGCGAGAATATTTTCGCTCACACCCAGGACCGTCGACATGGCCGCGAAGACCATAAACAGGAAAAATGCGGTTCCCCACCAGCGTCCTCCCGGCATATGGGTAAATACATTTGCCATCGTATCGAACAAAAGACTCGGTCCCGAAGTCACCTCAAGCCCGTAAGAAAAGCAGGCAGGAAAAATGATCAGTCCGGCGATCACTGCAACAAGTGTATCCAGAACGATCACATTGACAGCCTCTCCCGCCAGGGAGCGTTCTTTATCAATATAACTTCCGAAGATCGCCATGCCTCCGATTCCGACAGAAAGTGTGAAGAAAGCCTGGTTCATCGCTCCTACCGCCACTTTCCCGTTGATCTTCGAAAGGTCCGGGATCAGGTAGAAAGAAAGGCCTTCTTTTGCTGACGGCAGCATTACGCTGTGTACGGCCAGGATAAAAAGCAGTCCCAGCAGAGAGATCATCATCACTTTTGTGACTCTCTCGAGGCCGTTTTGAAGATCAAAACTCAGAATCAGGAAAGCAGCTGCGACCGTTACGGAAAGGACGGTAACATTCACACCGGCATTCCTGGTCATCGCCTCAAAGCCAAGGACCTGAGTCTTTCCGGTCAGGAACCGGTAGAAATAGTACAGCATCCAGCCTGCTACCACCGTGTAGAAAGCCATCAGCGCCACATTGCCAAACAGCGAGATGTATCCCCAGATGTGCCATCGGCTTCCTTTTTTCTCAAGTTTCCCGTACATTTTCACGGGACTGGTCTGAGCTGCCCTGCCTACAGAGAATTCCATGATCAGGACCGGCAGGCCGAGCACCGCCAGAAACAGTATATACAGCACCATAAAGCTGCCTCCGCCGTACTGGCCGCACATCCATGGGAATTTCCATACATTCCCGCATCCGATCGCGCATCCCGCGGACAACATGATGAATCCGAGCCTGCTGCCCAGCCGTTCTCTGCTTTCCATTCAATTTCCTTCCTAAACCTTCTCCCGTTTTTCCGGGCAGGTACTGTTCGTTACAATCCAAGCATCAATAAAGATACAGCGGAAAAAAAGCCGATCAATACGATCATGCCGGCCAGCTCCTGCTTCCATCGGTTAGCCAGGAGGCCGACGCATTCCCGGATAAAAGCATTGGGCCAGAACCACCACTTTGTCCTGGCGCCGATCCCCTCCGCTTTCAATCCCGCCAGGGAAGCCCATACGCCGCTGCGGAACACATGATAGTTCGTGGTGGAATAGATTACTTTTGCATCTTTTTTGAGATTTTCAATGATCTTCCGGGAGTTGGCCATATTATCGTAAGTATTCGCCGACTGGTCCTCCGCAAGTATCCGCTCTTCGCCAATTCCCTGTTCCAGAAGATAGCGCTTCATCGCCTGCGCTTCCGGCATGACCTCATCCTTTCCCTGTCCTCCGGAAGGAATAAAAATAAGTTCTTTCCCGCCATGTGCCTCCTGGTCCTTTGCAAAAGCGATCGCCCTGTCAACTCTTCCTCTCAGCAGCGGGCTCAGCGTTCCGTCCTTTCGGAAGCCGCATCCGAGAATAACACAGAAATCCTTATCCGGTGCAGGTTTATGAAACACTGCCTTGAGCGCACAGATGACTGCCCCGATCAGCATGCACTCAAAATATACATAGGTAATATAATAAACAGACTGTATGGTATCCCGGATGATCATTTCTTTCCACGAACCGGAAAACGACATGCCAAGCATCCACCAGGCGGCAAGTGCACCCAGGACGAGAACGATGCCGGCCAGAATTCCCAGAACATTCCGGAAACGTCTCCTTTCATGCCGCAGCAGCTCGATATTGCTGATCCACAGGAGCAGCGAAAAAATAAGGATGAGCGGAGACGTAACCATGATGAATTGACAGCCGATCACTCTTATATCGCTGAATATAATAAACATGGCGTTATGCATCGGATCTTTGATATGCCGTATGGTAAACCCCAGCAGCACTAACCCGATATCCAGCGCAAAGATGGAAAAACCGATGCTGTAGATCGTCGCATAGGAGTAAAAATCCGCCCCGCGCGATCTTAAAAAGAATACGAACATCAGCAAAGCAGCAATCAGGAAAAAAGATGTCACTGCTGCCAGAAAGATATTGTCACCCGTAAAGTTGCCTGTCGATCGGTTTAAAATAGTATTGAACGGTCCGATCGAGTAAACGTTCATCTTCTCATGTTCACCGTTCTCCTTTAAGAGATCGGCGCCTGTCGTTCCTTTCTTAAGCGGAATAAGATGAACTTCCACATAATCGTCATGAGGTCTGACCTCCTGCGCCTTTATCATCGCTTCATCTTCGAAAGCCATTTTATAAGCTCCGGGGTCCTTGCCATCCTGCACGATTGGAATACGATCGATGAAACTGTTCCCTCTGGATATACGGTATACCAGACAGACAGCCAAAATGGCAGCCGCCAGTATCATAAGCTGTATTCCGAGTCTCCTCAGTCTTACTTCAGACATATCCGTCTGCTTCCTCAATCTTTCTCTCCTTTGCCGTTCAGGTATTTATTTTTCCAACAGACCTATTATATGCTTCACCGGGGGCTTCGTCCATTACAATACTGTTTTTCAATCCACTTTTTCCGTAAATACATAATATGCCCGATAACGCATCCGATGTTCTTTGCCGATGTCATCCAGTGTATCAATACCGCCCATAAAGCTGAAGCCGACGACCGGGATCGGCTTCCATGTATCGCCCGTGCGGAAGTCGATCTCCCTTGTGAGCGCAAAAGCATAGACCAGACCGTCATAACCATCAAATTCATGAACCCATTCTTCAGCCGTCGTATCCTGTTCAATTCTGGGAACATTAATAAAATATCCGCCCAGCTGCCTGTCCTGGTTTTTGGGAAGTTCAGACCAGTGTTTCTGCGCTTTTTCAAACTCCGGACTGAGCGTGCGCAGCTCCTTCTGTGCATGAAGATTGAGCTGAAGATACTCCTCTTCACTCAATTCAGGCTTTTGGGGATTGTCTTCCAGGACAAAGAACAATCCTCTCGCTGCCGGCGTAAAAGCAGGCTCATTTTCTGATCTCTTTCCTGTCTTCAGAAAATACAATTCACTCATAAGGCAGTCTCCTTTCCTTTCTGCAGGTCTCCATATGTTCCCTTTTGTTTATCAGTCTACCAAATCATGACATGTACTGACAATAAAAAAGGATCCCGGAGAATCACTTTGTTGAAGCGATATTCCGGAATCCTTTATATAAGGCTTTTACCGCCATCTGAATAAAGATGAAAGATGCATCACTTTCCAGTCATTTCACCTCTGTTGATGAGCGGTGTTTCGACGCGTTTGGCAAGATACAGGCAGTAACCCAGCGCCAGAACAAATACAACGATATGGATTATCCATTCCAGCACAGGGGCTTCTCCCGAAGAGAAAACAGAAGTGACGTCGATCAGGCTGTGTGCCAGTATACACGGCCAAAGGCTGCCGCCCTTGTAGAAAACCATAGTGAATACAAAGCCTACAGCGACAGCAAACACTATCTGCACCAGCGTTTCCATAAGGTTCTGACCAATAAACAGGTTCATGATATGACCGAGGCCGAAAGTAACGGACGAGATGATGATTGCTGTCTTCACGCTGCCGTTCTTCAAAATAGCCTTGAACAGGAAACCGCGGAAAACCAGTTCCTCAGCAAAGCCGACAAAAGCCATCATTACGGCTGCATAAAGAAGGCCGGGCATCGGATAATCAGGGGAGATTCCTATCCAGAGGTTTATGCTGGAAATGATCCAGAGCGGGATGAACCACAACATGGCGCTGCTGTTTTTTGCCCAGCTCTTCAGACCGTAGTATTCAATTGTTCCGGTAATGCGGACGCATAAAAACATCAGGGCACAGACAGCGATCAGGCCGGTCATCAAAATCGGGCTGTCATCGCCCAGCCTGCGCAGGTTCCCTATGCAGACCGTATAGATCACGATCCACAAAATCGCAAAGGTGATCTCACTTTTTTCATACAGTTTCTTCATTTTATTTATCCTCCTTTGCTGCCTCGAGCAAAGCGCCGTTCCATGCGCTTTCAAGATGCGCTGCAATCAATTTTTCATCATATTCCAGGCCATTGTTGGCTATAATGCTTGCATAACCGTGTGCAAACATAGCCACGGTCAAAAATACTCTCCCGGTTTTTTCCATGCTTAATCCTGATTCATCCTGCATGGCTCCGAGAACCGGAGAGAGTTCTTCGGAATCGATCATTTCCAGCAGGCTGCTACCCTTTGCATATCCTGACTGAAACAGAAAACGAAAAAGCTGTGGTTCATCCACGGCAAAACGAATGTAATTGAGCCCGATTCCAAGAACCGGATGCTGATCAGCCTGGATATTCATTAAGTATTCTGAGTGCAGCTGATCAGTCTTTGCATAAGCCGCCTGCTTCAGACTTTCGATGGTCGTGAAATGTTTCATGACAGGCTGCGTTGAGCACTGCAGCTGCCCGGAAACAGTTCTGGCGTTAATATTTTCAAATCCGTTTTTTCTCACTACCTCAATGGCTGCATCGATAATCATGTCCTTCGTGATTCTTGTTTTGGGCGGCATTAAAGCTCTCCTTCAATTGTAATAATCATTGTTATATAACAAGTGTTATATTACGTGTTTCTCCTCATTTTGTCAACATAAAGACAAAAAAAAGCACCCGGATGGTTCCGGGTGCCATATCCACGATCATTTTCGTCATGGAAGCAAAGACAGCGAGCGGCATCAGCCTTATGAACATGTTCGTGATCGTCATGAACATCGAGTACAAAGCTTCCAGCAATTCCCGCAGTACTGCTGAAAAATCACCGATCTTTCCTACTGAAATACCACTGACTACAACAAGAAAAATGAGCTGAAGCGTATTCGAATCCACAAACGGCTTCAAAAAATTGGAAGGCACGATGTTTACGATCGTATCCAGCAATGAGGGGACTGCACCGCCCGTATCAACGGAATTACCTGAAACTGCCACATCCCCGGACAGGGCAAATGCCCAGCTTCCGGTTTTAAAAATCGAAAAAAGACTGATCCCGAGAATGATTGCGATCATCGTTGTCATAAGATACATGCCCATTGTCTTTATCCCGATTCTGCCCAGTTCGCCGATGTTTTTATACTGGGAAAAACAGGTTACAATGGACAGGTATACGATCGGGGCAATAATGATTTTCAGTGAATTCATGAATATCGTACTGACCGGATCAAGCACATAATGGCAAATTCCGTCTGTGACGGTTCCCGGCAGAATGAACCTGGCAAAAAAGCCGAACAGCAGCCCGAGGAACAACGCACCGATCGTATAATACAGCATATTCTGTTCTGATTGTCCAGTCTGGATTATTGCACGGTTGACATGATTCCTGTTTGAGTACTTGTACGTTCCCTCTACTGATCTGAACAGTACCGCGCGAATGGCATCTTCAGATTCTTCTTCCCCCGATTCAAACGGATCAAATTCTTCTCCGGGCATTGACAGGATCACGCTGGTATCTCCCAGGAATTGTCTCACCTGGACCTGAAGAGTACTGCCTTCCGGAGCGAAACGAAGAAACTGTACGGTCGTTTCTTCGGAAAGAAGCACACATCTTGCACCGAGCTGCTTTGAGATGCCAACCTGACTTAAAGATTCTTTGACAAAATCAGTAACATCCCGGTATTATATTTCCGTTTTCATTCGAAAAACTCTTTTTGATCAATGTGATCAGTTTGGATTTTATTTCTTTGTTCCTCACCCTGCAATCATGGTCCCTGTTGTAATCAAACATATAGATTATATACAATCCCTGTCCTGCACACAATCACTTTTGCCGTATGCCTTTTGTTTGCAGCCGTTCTCATCCTATTTCGATGACTTCCGTACCGACTTTTTCCTGAAACCTGATATCATGCTCGACCAGCAGCATCGTCGGTTTATATTTCAGGATCAGCTTTTCGATCTGCATCCGGGAGAACACATCGATGAAATTAAGCGGTTCATCCCAAATATATAAGTGTGCAGGTGTAAGCAGGCTCGCCGCGATAAGAACTTTCTTTTTCTGTCCTTCAGAAAAATCTTCCATATTCTTAGCGAACTGCTCCCGGCCGAATGCAAACTGCCTGAGTACAGCGAGAAAAAGACTTTCATCGAGTCCTCTGGTCTCACAGAACTTCCACAAAGAACCGGACAAAAACGAGGTGTCCTGATTGACATACGATATCGTCATGCCGGCTGCCGCGTTAAGGACCCCCGATACCAGCAGTCCCGTATCCGCATGTCCGGCATTATCCGGTTTCTGCAAGATCGCTTTCAGAATGCTCGATTTTCCGCATCCGTTCTCACCGGACAGGATGATCCGGTCACCGCGCCTGACCTGGAAACGAAGCCCGTTAAACAGTTCTTTCTCGGCTCCTTCATATCGCAATGACAGATCGTTTGCGTTTACCAGCACTTCCTTATGAAATCTGAGAGGTTCTATCTTCAGATCAGGCACCCGCTCTATGTCCTGCAGCAAGCCCTCTTTTTCCTCGATCTCGTGGTTGATGCGCATCTCGTAGGATTTAACACGCGCCTGCATCTTTTTGGTTTTTGCACCGATGAATGCCCTGGTGGCTATGTTCCTGTCATGTTCCCTGACAGGGTCAAAACCGATTTTAGTTTTTTCGTTTCTCTCCGCCCAACGGCTGCTTCTGTCCGCTGCACTCCTGAGCTTACTGATCTCTTTGAGATGCTTTTCGTTCTCTGCCTGTCCGAAAGCATCTTTCTTCATTTTGTTTTCCCACCAGGTCGTAAAATTACCTGCCTGTACCTCGATCGACACCCGATTAAGCACAAGCACATGATCACACACTCCATCAAGCAGATCCCTGTCATGTGAGGCAAGAATAAAGCCTTTCTTAGATGCCAGATATGTCTTCACAATTTCCCGTGCCCGGCGGTCCAGATGGTTCGTCGGCTCATCGATCAGAAGAAATTCATTCTCCGCCGCAAACAGTACTGCCAGCATGATCCTTGTGCGTTCACCGCAGCTGAGCGTTCCAAAAGGCCGGTACAGACATTCCGGATCCATCTGAAGCTCATTCATCTGAATGAGGACCTGCCACAGTTCGACCTGTGGTTTCCACTTTCCCAGAAGATCCACGGTAACCTGTGCCGTATCCTGCTTTTCTGTCGGATACGGAAAGTAGTCAAAACAGGTATCTGCCTTGATCTTACCGCGGTATTCGTATTTCCCCATAAAGAGATTCAGAAGGGTAGTCTTCCCTTTTCCGTTTCTTCCGATCAGCCCCAGCTTCCAGTCCGTGTCAATGCCAAAAGATACATCCTTAAAAACTTCATCAGCACTTCCGTCATATGAAAAAGTCAGGTCTGTCACCTGTATCTGTGCCATATACATCACCTCCGTGACTATTCAGCAGCAAAAAAAAGCTGCTCCATACCGAAGCAGATCATACGTACAAATGAAGACCGAATATATGCCGAAAAAAAGCATCCCTTACGGGCGGCTTCAAAATGAATACGATAATCCAATTCGGCATACACAAACAGACCCTTACGGGCCTTTGTTATCGTTCGCGTTCACCAAATCAAATTATCTGTTCTTCATTTCCTCACCTACGCGCAGGATGCGTGCCTTTCTTTTTTCTGTTTTTCAGAATATCACCTTTTCAATAGGAATACAACAGCATATGTCTTTATCCATACTGAGATTTTTGAAAAAAATATTTTTCTTCTGTGGATATTCATTTTCCATCCCGTATATTTACCCAGAACAACAAAACAACAAAAAAAATGAAAATAAATCAAAAATATAGAAAGGAAAATATATCATGAAAAAATCAATCAAAAGTCTTGTTCTCGGAGCAGTAATGGCAATCGGAGTTCTCGGTGCTTCCACAGCAGCACTTGCTAATACACAGTATGTACAGACAGACATGAATTTCCGCAATGGTCCCAGCACCAGCGCAGCAGCCATCGGTTCGGTTCCGGCAGGCGCACAGGTCGATGTGATCAGCTCACAGAACGAATGGGATCTGGTCAACTACAACGGCACCACCGGTTACATCCACGGCGGCAACGTTGCCGGCAGCTACACGGCTCCGAGCAGCACAGCTTCCAGCAGCAGCTATTCTTCCACGAAGAATTACTTCGACAACAACGCCGGCTTTAGCCAGAAGGCTCAGGCAGTTTCGACCGACAGCAATTACCGGAAGACGGTTCAGGTCAACGGATACCTGGCACTGCGCAACGCTCCTTCCTATAATGCATCCAACGAGTGCGGCAAGCTCTTCACCGGAGATGTTGTTGAAGTGACCAACAGCCAGCCCAACGGCAGCTATGTCTGGGTATACTCTCCGAAGTATGACACTTACGGATATGTCAACGCAGGCTTCCTTGCCTGAGATCAAATGGAATAATAATCATTAATAAATATTGAAAGAAGGGGGCAGGCAGCCCCCTTC
>JBGUOI010000046.1:0-7194 GCA_045118075.1 Porcincola sp.
CCGGATCACTTTCGGCGGCCAGGATGTGTGCGAATCCGGAGAAGTGGAATACACCGGAGAGGTCAGCGCCGGCATGCTCCGTGAGCTTGGGGCAGGGATCGTGATGATCGGCCACTCGGAACGGCGCCGGATCTTCGGGGAGAATAACAAATCCCTGAACAGGAAGGTGAAGATGACCCTGAAAGAAGGGATGACCGCCCTGCTTTCGGTAAGTGAGACGGCCGCCGATAAGGAGGCAGGCATCAGCGCCGAGCGGCTGCGCATACAGCTTAGGGAATGTCTTGACGAAGTGACGGATACGGACAGGGTCCGCATTCTCTATGAACCGGCCTGGGCAATCGGAGTTTCCGGAACCAGCGCCGACCCGGCCTATGCCGGGCAGATGCACGAATGTATTCGTGAGTGCCTGAGGGAAATGTACAAGGATAAAGCGGATGAGATCCCGCTGATGTATGGCGGAAGCGTAAACAGTGAAAATGCGCCGGGACTGTTGGCCCAGCTGCAGATCGACGGACTGGGAATAGGGCGGAGCGCCTGGAATGCGGCTGAATTTGATGCGATCATGCGGTGTGCATGCACCGGCAGAAAATAATTAAGGCACTATGCTTCAGCGCTTCTGTATGAGAGGAGAGAAAAATGCAGAGAATTCTGAACGATCCTGATAACATTGTCAATGAGAGCACTGCCGGTTTTTTAAGATGCCATCCGGATATCGTGACGACCACCGATAATCCCAGAGCCATCCAGAGCGTGTTCAACCATGACGGCCGGGTCGGTGTAGTGACCGGCGGCGGTTCGGGCCACAAGCCCGCTTTCGTGGGATACTGCGGTGAAAACCTGTGTGATGCCATCGCCATCGGCGAGATCTGCTCCTCCCCGACGGCCCAGGCATTTCTGGATGCTTTTAAGGCAGCCGACAGAGGGAAAGGCGTAGCCTGCCTGTACGGTAATTATTCCGGCGATAACATGAATGTGAAGATGGCTGTACGCATGGCCAAGAAGGAAGGACTCACGGTCAAGACTGTTGTCTGCAACGATGATGCCGCCAGTGCGCCGCCTGAGGAAAAGAATAAGAGAAGAGGAATCGCCGGCGAAGTGATCATGTACAAGGTCGGCGGTGCTGCAGCAGCTTCCGGAAAAGATCTGGACGAGGTCATCCGTCTGGCGCAGAAGGCTGTGGACCAGACAAGGAGCATCGGCATCGGCCTGACCCCCTGCACGCTGCCCGCAGTCGGACATCCCAATTTCGAGATCAAACCCGGCACCATGGAAGTCGGCGTAGGACCTCACGGTGAGCCGGGTATGGAGGTATGCGAGCTGGAGACGGCCGCGCAGATGGCGAAGAGAATGGTCGATGTGGTCATGGGAGATGACCTGCCGCTGGAAGCAGGCGATGAGATCTCCCTGCTGGTCAACGGCATGGGCGCCACTCCGCTCAACGAGCTGTACCTGCTCTTTGACGAGACCGCAAAACTGCTCGAGGAAAAAGGGCTGAAGATCTATAAGACCTATGTGGGCAATTTCCTGACATCCATGGACATGATGGGTGCTTCGATTACCGTGACGAAGCTTGATGATGAGCTGAAACCGCTGATGGATATGCCCTGCTACGGCGCGGGCCTGAAACAGCGCTGAGAAAGGAAGGGTACCTGAGATGGTAGTTAAAAATGCAAACGGTCGTCCGATTCTTTTGAAAATGGTGGAAGCGATCCATGAGAACAAACAGTATCTGGGCGATATCGACGGCCTGATCGGTGACGGCGACCACGGCATGAACATGAACAAAGGCTTTGTCACCTACGGAGAACGCCTGGGCGAAGATGAGACCACCTTTACCGAAGGACTGGAAGATCTGGGCATGGTCCTTCTTAACGAGATCGGCGGCTCCATGGGCCCCATTTACGGAACGATCTTCATGGAGATGGCGGATGCCGCCATGGATGAAGAAGACATCACCCTGGAGAAGTTCGGGGAGATGCTTCAGGCAGGCCTCGACGGCCTTTATGGAATCGTAGATGCCAGGCCCGGCGATAAAACGATCGTCGATACACTGGTGCCGGCACTGGAGACCATTCAGGCAGCCGCGGCGGAAGGCAAAGACTACGCACAGGCCCTGGATGAGATGAAGGAAGCAGCTGAAAAAGGCATGCTCTCCACCAAGGATATGGTCGCTAAATACGGCCGTGCCTCCAGACTGGGCGAGCGCTCGCTGGGCGTACAGGATGCCGGTTCCACTTCCTGCTGCATAATCCTGAAAGCAATGGCGGACGGGATGAAGAGTGTGCTGGAGTAATACGACTGTTAAACAAATATAGAACAAATTCAAAGATCTTAAGCTAAGTTGCCGCTTTTGAAAATGCTGCGCCGCCTATCGGGATGCTTTCTTCGCAACTCACACACTTACGTGTGTTCAAACAAGCTCCGAAAGCATCCGCTATGCTCGCATTTTCTTCAGCGGCGGCCTAAAGCTTAAGATCTTTTGAATTTTCCTATGTTGTTTTACAGGTCGCCGCCTACAGTTTTTATTTTCACAAAAGGAAATCCTACTGCAATCAAGGTGAGACGAAACCCTGTCATCTTTCACGCTTATACTCACAGCAGTGGTAAAGGGCAGAGCAGAAATAAACAAAAGCCAGGTAAAGAATATAATGAGCGGTAGGAAGCTGACGCCGGAAAAGGCAAGCCTAGCGGATGCTTTCGGAGCTTGTCTGAGTGTACGAAGTACACGAGTTGCGAAGAAAGCATCCTAATAGGCGGCGCAGCCTTTTCTAGTCAGCAACGTGCTCATTATATTTTTTACCTGGCCTATAGTTTGTTTGTCTGGGCTTGTCCCTTTTCGCCTTAGTCCATATACGCCCCCTTCATCGCACTGACGGCATGCTGTGAATACAGCTTCAGCAGGCCGTGGGTGTATTTGGAAGTAAAACCTTTCCAGTTTGCAGCCCGCTCCCGAAGGACCTTTTCCATCTCTTCGGGGGTCTTTTTTTCTCCTCTTACGCCGGTGATCGACAGTGACCGGTTCTTTACGTCCAGTTCTATGATGTCTCCCTCTTCGACCAGTGCGATGGGTCCTCCGGCGGCTGCCTCGGGACTTACATGACCTATGACGGGACCGCGCGATGCGCCTGAGAAGCGGCCGTCGGTGATGAGGGCGACGCTTCGTGCCAGTTCCTGGTCTGCGCAGATCGCTTCGCCGGTGTAGAACATCTCGGGCATGCCGCTGCCGCGCGGCCCTTCATAGCGGATGATGACGGCATCGCCGGGTTTGATGCGACCGTGGAGAACGGCGTCGATAGCCTCTTCCTCGCTGTCGAAGGGGCGGGCGGTGAGTGTGGCTTTCAGCATGTTTTTCGGGCAGGCGGAATGCTTGATCACACAGCCTTCCGGTGCCAGATTGCCGCGAAGGACACTGATCGTACCGTCACTTCCTTTCGGATGATCAAATGAGGCGATGATGTCGGTCCTTTTGATCTCTCTGCCGAGAAGAGCACTTTTTTCTTTTAAGATGGCATCGCAGTGTTCGTAGTAACCGCTTCGCTTCAGTTCATCGAGGTTCTCACCGAGTGTCTTTCCGGTCACAGTCAGGGCATCCAGGTGAAGCATGGGGCGGATCTCCTCCATGATCCGGGGCGTACCGCCGGCATAGTAGTAGTACTGAGCCGGCCAGTCACCGGCGGGCCGGATATTGAGAAGGTAATGAGCACCGCGGTGCATGCGGTCAAAGGTATCGGCATCGATGGAGAAACCGAATTCATGGGCGATGGCGGGAATATGCATCAGCGCGTTGGTGGAGCCGGAGATGGCGGCATGGACCATAACAGCGTTTTCAAAGCTGCGCATATCCACGATATCCTGTGAACACAGGCCCATCCTGACCAGTTCCATCAGCTGTTTTCCGGCTCGGCCGGCAGCTTCCTTCAGCTCGGGGGAGGTGGCCGGCAGCAGTGAAGTGCCGGGGAGCATCAGGCCGAGGGCCTCTGCCATGACCTGCATAGTGGAAGCGGTCCCCATGAAGGAACAGGCACCGCAGGAAGGACAGGCGTTGTGCTGGTAATACTCAAGCGTCTCTTTGGAGATCAGGCCGCGCTCGTACAGGGCAGAGAATTTGCCGATCTGTTCGAGCGTCAGCAGCCGGTTGACTGCGCAGTCCGGATCGTCCGGGAGGTATTTATCAGGGATGACATGTGCCTCCATTACGCCGCCGGTAACGGCGATGGCAGGCATATCCTTGAGCCGCCCGATGCTCATGAGCATAGCCGGCATGGATTTATCACAGCTTGCGATGAAAATGCCACCGTCGTAACCGGAAGCCCTGCATTGAGCTTCCACAAGGTTGGTGATCGCTTCACGGTGTGCCAGGGAATAATTGATCCCGTCATGTCCCTGGGCGATTCCGTCACACATATCCGTCGCAAAATAGCGGGAGGCTTTACCGCCGTTTTCATTAACGGCCCTGACCGCTTCTTGTACAAAAATATCCAGATGGCCGGAGCCGGGGTGGCTGTCTCCGAAAGTGCTCTCCACCATGATCTGCGGTCTTGAAAGATCCTGCGTTTTCCAGCCCATTCCCATACGGAGAGGATCGACCTCCGGGGAAAGCTCTCTGGTCTTTTGACTGATCAGCATCATTTCCTCCTTCTAATCTAAACTTAGGCAATATATATATTTACTATATTTTATTTTCTCTAAAAAAGCCAGAGATTTTTTGTCACACAAAGCAGAACATTTGTTCGTTTTTCGGCTGTTATTTCTGTTCGTTCTGTGATATACTCTACTGGTAACTCGTTATAGGCAGGGGCAGCGCCCCGGGATGAACGGAGGGAACGGATGGATCATTTTGTGCTTCACTCAGAATATCAGCCGACCGGCGACCAGCCGCAGGCCATTGAAGCGCTCGTCAAAGGGTTCCGGGAGGGAAACCAGTGCGAGACGCTGCTTGGAGTGACCGGCTCGGGCAAGACGTTCACCATGGCGAATGTGATCGAGAAGCTGAACCGTCCGACCCTGGTCATTGCTCACAACAAAACACTCGCCGCCCAGCTTTACGGGGAGTTCAAGGAGTTTTTCCCGGAAAACGCGGTCGAGTATTTTGTGTCCTATTATGATTATTACCAGCCGGAGGCATACGTGCCTTCGTCGGATACCTATATCGCCAAGGATTCTTCGATCAATGATGAGATTGACAAGCTTCGGCTCTCGGCCACGGCCTCTTTGGTAGAGCGGCGCGATGTGGTGGTGGTCGCCAGCGTATCGTGCATCTACGGGCTGGGCAGCCCGGTGGATTACCAGGAGATGGTGATCTACTTAAGAACGGGCCAGGAGCGGGACCGCGACGAGATCATCCGCAAGCTGATCGAGATCCAGTATGACCGGAATGACATGGATTTTAAGCGCAGCACCTTCCGGGTCCGCGGGGATGTGTTGGAGATCTTCCCGGCGGATGCGGCAGACTACGCGTACCGTGTGGAGTTTTTCGGCGATGAGATCGACCGGATCACCCAGATCGATGTGCTCACCGGGGCAGTTAAGAAAGAGATGAATTTTATCGCCATCTTCCCGGCATCCCACTATGTCATGCCGATGGAGAAGATTCTGGAAGCAACGAGACGAATCGAGGATGAGCTGGCGGAGCAGGTGCGTCTTTTCAAGCGCGACGACCGTCTGCTCGAGGCCCAGCGCATTGCCGAGCGTACCAACTATGATGTGGAGATGCTCCGGGAAACAGGTTTCTGCTCGGGCATCGAGAACTATTCGCGTCACCTGTCCGGGCGCGGGGAAGGAGAACCACCGGAGACCCTGATGGATTTCTTCCCGGATGAATTCCTGATCATCATCGATGAATCTCATATGACACTTCCGCAGCTCAGGGCAATGTACAACGGCGACCAGTCGAGAAAGTCAACGCTGGTGGACTACGGCTTCCGCCTTCCATCGGCGAAGGATAACCGTCCGCTCAGTTTTGATGAATTTGAGCAGAAGATCGACCAGATCCTCTTCGTGTCAGCCACACCCGGGCCTTATGAGGAAGCCCATGAGATGCTCAGGACCGAACAGATCATCCGCCCAACAGGGCTTCTCGACCCGGAGGTGAGCGTGCGTCCGGTGGAGGGACAGATCGATGACCTGGTCGGTGAGATCCGCAAAGAGACTGAGAAGGGAAACAAAGTGCTGGTCACCACGCTGACCAAGACCATGGCGGAGGACCTGACCGATTACCTCAGGGAGGTCGGCATCCGTGTCCGCTACCTGCATTCCGATATCGATACGCTCGAGCGCACCGAGATCATCCGTGACATGCGGCTGGATGTCTTCGATGTGCTGGTCGGCATTAATCTGCTCCGGGAAGGACTTGATATTCCGGAGATCTCGCTTGTCGCCATTCTTGATGCCGACAAGGAGGGGTTCTTAAGATCCGAAACGAGCCTGGTGCAGACGATTGGCCGAGCGGCGAGAAACGCGGACGGGCACGTGGTCATGTATGCGGATACCATCACGGATTCGATGCGGGCGGCTATCGACGAGACCAACCGCAGGCGTGCCATCCAGATGGCTTACAACGAAGAGCATCATATCACGCCCCAGTCCATCCGCAAGTCGGTGCGTGACCTGATCAGCATCTCGAAGGATATTGCTGCATCAAAACGCCGGATCGAGAAGGATCCGGAGTCAATGAGCGAGAAGGAACTTACGCAGCTGATCGAAAAAGTACAGAGACAGATGCAGAAGGCAGCCGCAGAACTCAATTTCGAGGCGGCGGCTGAGCTGCGTGACCGGATGATAGAATTGAAAAAACATCTCAGAGAGGACAACTGATGGCAGAGAGTAAAAACCTTAAGTATATAAAGATCCGGGGCGCGAAGGAGCATAACCTCAAGGAAGTCAGCATCGATATTCCGCGCAACAGCTTTGTGGTCTTCACGGGATTGTCCGGATCGGGAAAATCGTCCCTGGCGTTTGATACGATCTACGCCGAGGGGCAGCGCCGGTATATGGAATCGCTCTCCTCGTATGCCCGTCAGTTCCTCGGCCAGATGGAGAAACCGGAGGTAGAAAGCATCGAGGGGCTGCCGCCTGCGATCTCGATCGACCAGAAATCCACCAACCGCAACCCTCGTTCGACGGTGGGCACCGTGACGGAGATCTACGATTACATGAGACTGCTCTACGCCAGAGCCGGCATTCCCCACTGCCCGA